>CAUJKI010000379.1 GCA_963205015.1 Pseudomonadota bacterium | reverse complement strand
CGTCCGGCATCTGTTTATCTCCCAACAGCGAAGAAGGGCGTGGTAATGCCGTGGAGCAATCAGGGTGGCGGTGGCGGCGGTTGGAAAGGGGGCGGTGGTGGCGGCCCCTGGGGCCAGGGCCCCTCTGGCGGCGGCGGCAGCCAGCAGCCGGACCTTGAGGAGCTTCTGCGGCGCAGTCAGGACCGGCTCAAGCAGGTGATGCCCGGATCGGGCATTCCGGGGCCGCTGCTGTTCCTGATCGCGGCGATCGGCATTGCCGTTGCGGGCTTCTATGCCTTCACGTTCCGGGTCCAGCCTGACGAGCTCGGCGTCGTGCTGCGCTTTGGCGAGTTCGTGCGCCAGGAGCCACCGGGGCTGCACTTCCGCCTGCCCTACCCGATCGAGGAGGTGCGTCTCCCCAAGGTAACGCGCAAGAACACGATCGAGGTCGGCTTCCGCTCGAGTGTCGTGCGCCGCGGGACGACGGGCACGACCAATGTGCCTGAGGAAAGCGGCATGCTGACGGGCGACGAGAATGTCGTCGAGGTGCCGTTTGTCGTCATCTGGCGCATCCAGGACGCCGAGAAGTATTTGTTCCGCATCCAGAATCCCGAGCCCACGGTCAAGGACGTGGCCGAGAGCGCCATGCGCGAGGTGGTCGGCAAAAGCGACTTCGAGCGCATTCTGACCACCGAGCTCGGTGCCGTGCGCACAGCGGTCCAGAAGCTCATGCAGGAGACGCTCGACAAGTATGAGTCCGGCATCGTCATCGACGAGGTCTCGTTGCAGCGGGTGTTCCCGCCGTCGTCGGTCGGAGACGCATTCCGCGACGTCCAGGCCGCCAAGATCGACCTCGAGACGCTCAAGAACCAGGCTCAGGCCTACGCGAGCAAGATCGTGCCGGAGGCCCGCGGTGCCGCCGATCGCATCATCGCCGAGGCTGAAGGCTACAAGAAGCAGGCCGTCGAGGAGGCCGTCGGTCAGGCGTCGCGCTTCGAGGCCGTGCTCAAGGAGTACGAGGCGGCGCCGGGAGTGACGCGTGAGCGCCTGTACCTCGAGACGATGGAACGCGTTCTCGGCGGGGCCGACAAGATCATCCTGGACAACAAGGGTGGTGGCTCAGGGGTGGTGCCGTACCTTCCACTCGATCAGTTGCAGCGCAAGCCGCAAGGAGCGAAGTGATCATGCGCGCCTTCTTTTCATTCGTGATCGCGCTGGTGGTCGGAGCGGTGCTGCTCGCCTACTTCGCTTTCTTCATCGTGAACCAGAACGAGCAGGCTCTCGTGCTCGAGTTCGGCAAGCCGAAGCGCGTCATTGATCGCGCGGGTCTGCACTGGAAGATCCCGGTCGTGGAGACCGTCGAATACTTCGACAAGCGCATTCTCGACCTCGACATGACACCCCAGGAGGTGCCGGCTGCGGATCAGAAGCTGCTCCTCGTCGATGCCTTCGCGCGCTACCGCATCAAGGACCCGCTGAAGTTCTACCAGGCCGTTACGAGCGAATACTACGTGCCGCAGCGTTTCGGACCGATCATTCAGTCGACCTTGCGCCGTGTTCTCGGTACCGCGAGCTTCATCGACATCGTGCGCAACAAGCGCGAGGAGCTGATGCAGCGCATTGCGGCCGAGGTGAACAAGCAGGGTCAGGAGTTCGGCCTGGAGGTTGTCGACGTCAGGATCAAGCGCGCCGACCTTCCGGAGAAGAACCTCCAGAGCGTCTACGACCGCATGAAGGCGGACCGGTTCAAGGAGGCGGAAGAGCTCCGCGCCGAGGGCCGTGCTGCTGCCAACAAGATCCAGGCTGATGCCGATCGCGATGCGATCACCATCCGCGCCGAGGCCCGCCGCAAGGCAGACCAGATGCGTGGTGAGGGTGACGCCGAGCGCAATCGCATCTTCGCCAGTGCGTTCAAGCGCAATCCGGAGTTCTTCTCCTTCTATCGCTCGATGCAGGCTTACGAGCAGGGGATCAAGGCTGGTGACACGCGGATGTTGCTGTCGCCCGACGGCCAGTTCTTCCGCTACTTCACCAATCCGGCGGGCGGCACAACGCCGACGCCGCCCACCACGCCGCGATGAGCGATCTCGTCGCGGCCCTCGGTCTGGTCCTCGTGATCGAGGGCCTGCTTTGGGCCGCGTTTCCATCTCTGACGACCCGTATACTCCAGTCGGTGACCGAGACGCCCGAGCCGGTCTTGCGGATATTCGGCGTGGCGGCCATTGCGCTTGGCGTGCTGATCGTGTGGTGCGTCAGAGGATGAAAAAAGGGCCGCCCGTGGGCGGCCCTTTCCGTTTCAACCCGGCATCCTGATCCTGTGGGATCAGAAGCGGATGCGGGTGCCGGCGAGGATGTAGTGCAGATCCTCGCATTTGCTGGACGTCTGGGTGACGCAGAAGGCCGGCGCGCTGAGCGAGTAGTTCTTGTACGTCAGCCAGAACTCCATTGCGGCCGCATCGACGTGCTGGACGATGCCCACGCCCCAGTGCTCGAGCTTCGATCCGCTGGTGGTGTCGCTGGTGCCGCTGATGTTGTACTCGAAGCCAAGATCGTTCCACTGGCTGTACTCGCCGAAGAGCACCGTGTCGCCGAGCCCGAAGAAGTTCCGGGCGATACCACCCGACACGTACCAGAAGTCGGAATCGAAGGACCGCGTCGAGTTGATCACGCCCGACGTCGTGTTGATGGTCTGGAAGTGGTTGTTGTCACGCTTGCCGGCAGCACCCGTGAAAAACAGGCCCGTCGGCATGTGACGGATCGAGAGTGAGCCGGCGAGCTGCTCCACGGACTTCCTGCAGTTGAAGTCGCAGGCGTACGTGCCGGGCTGGCCAGCATACCTGATGACCTGATTGCCGCTCGCGTCCACCGTGTAGATCTGCTCGATATCAGCGTTGAATTCCGAGCGCACGCTGTAGCCGATGCCACCCGCAATTCGGACACCGTTGAACTCGCCTGCGTAGCGCAGCGCGACATCCCAGTAGTTGTCCTCACCGAACGAGGCACCCAGCGTGAAGCCGGCAACTGTCGGCGTGCGGTACTGGATGTGCTCGACGCGCTCATTCAGCCAGTCCTGGCCGCCCTGGAAGAAGTTGCCCCAGGTGCGTGTGCCGCCGGCAAAGCCGCCGTCGGACGTGCGGACGCGGAAGCCCGAGTTCATCAGGCGGACGTCAGCCGCGGAACCCATGCCCTTGCCGGCAAGGTCGACGAGGATGATGTTGTTGGCTGCCGACGAGCCATGGCCGATGCTTACGCGACCGAGGCGGCTGTGCTCGACCCAGGCCATGGCCTCGCGAAGGTTGGCGCTGGTCGCGCCGCCGTCGTCGCCAACGTTGTTCGGCGCGCCCTGCGTGTTGTTCGGGCCGGCGCCGTTCGCCTGCGACTGCGAGGTCGTGCCGCTGCCGAAGGCCTCGAACTCATAGATGAAGCCGGCGCTCATCTCGGGCGAAATCTTGGCCGAGCCAGTGATGCGCCAGCGCGAGTTCGACTGCGACGGGCCGGAAACGTAAAGGTCCTTCGAGAAGCCGTCGTCCCAGAACATCAATTGCTGCGAAATCTGGCCCGAGATCGTCACCGAGACCTTTCGCGTCCCCTTGCGAGCCGTCGTGGCCTCGAGCTCGGCCACCCGCTCCTCGAGGTCGGCGCAGCAGTTGCCGCCGAGATCCGCGGCCATCGCGGGACCGAAACCCACGAGCAGCGCAGCGGCGGCGGCCATCGAAATGCGACTGAATGTCGTCATCGATCCCCCATTCATGTTGTCACGTCTCCATTTTTCCGATGCTTCCAGCGCGGAAGCAGAGTGCGCAGCCCGGCGGCTGGTGCTCGCGCTCCTTCGGGACTGCACGCACGCGCCTCTAGCGCACGCCGTCACGAGGGAACGCGGGTGGAAACAAACGCAGGTACTCGACAGGCACGCGGTCCGCGGCGGGACCAAGTGAGCACCGGGCTTGCTTCCTGCGCTTGCGACCAGTCGGGCGCGGGTTGTGCCCGCTCCTGAACGGACCGCATGTGAACCTCGACTGGAGGACTCACCGGCGCCGCAACTAACAGTTGTGGTCGTAGTGGAATTGCACGCGCCACGCAAACGCATTGCGTGCATATGGCGAGTTTAAGCAACTTAAGGTGGATTTCCTGCAACACTGCCCGTTGAGGCAGGTTGGGGTAGCCCAGCGGGCAGGAGGGCCTTGGGCATCAATGGCTGGCATCAGAGCCCCGGGAGGGGGGCGCGGGTGCGCACAAATGCGAACCACCCCGTGGCGGTCGGCGCCACGGGGTGGTCGGTGGGGAAGTCAGACTTGGCGCCGGATCGGCAGCGCTGGACTTGGGCTAGGCCGGCATGGACGTTTCCACGAGCCTCGCCCAGTAGGAGACGCCCGCCGGAATGGCGTCGTCGTTGAAGTCGTAGGCTGGGTGATGGACGCCGGCGGTATTGCCGTTGCCGATAAAGATGAAGGCGCCCGGTCGCGCTTCGAGCATGTAGGCGAAGTCCTCGCCCCCAAGTACCGGCGGGGCGTTATCGTTGACGGCTGCCTCTCCTGAGACTTCGCGCGCGACGTTGACCGCGAAGCGCGTCTGCGCCTCGTGATTGACGGTCACTGGATAGCCGTCGGAGTAGGTGAGCGCGATCTTTGCGCCATGCGCCTTCGCGATGCCGTCGCAGATCTCGGCGATCCGGTGTTTGACCAGGGTGCGGATCTCCTCCCTGAGCGTGCGCACCGTTCCTTGGAGCCGCGCCGTCTGGGGAATGACATTCATCGCGTCACCGGCATGGAACATCGTCACGGACACCACGGCGGAGTGGACCGGGTCAACGTTGCGCGCGACGATCGTCTGCAGCGCGCCGTGAAGCTGGCAGCCGATGGCCACCGGATCGATGCCGAGATGCGGCTTGGCAGCGTGCGTGCCGACGCCCTCGATGGCGATCTCGATGCGGTCCGACGCAGCGAGTAGAGGCCCGGGTCGTGTCGCGAACGCGCCGACCGGAAGGCCGGGCGCGGTGTGCATCCCGTACACTTCCTGAACGCCGAAGCGGTCCATCATGCCGTCGTCGACCATGGCCTTGCCGCCGGCGCCGCCTTCCTCGGCTGGCTGGAAGATCACGATGGCCGTACCGTCGAAGTTGCGTGTCTCCGCGAGGTACTTGGCCGCGCCGAGCAGCATGGCCGTGTGCCCGTCATGGCCGCAGGCGTGCATCGCGCCCGGAGTCTTCGAGGCATAAGGCAGGCCCGTGTGCTCCTGCATGGGAAGTGCGTCCATGTCCGCCCGCATCCCGACCACGCGGCCCGACTTGCGGCTCTTGCCGTGGATGACGCCGACGACGCCCGTGCGGCCGATGCCGGGGACGACCTCGTCGCAGCCGAACTCGATCAGCTTGTCCTTCACCAGCGCCGCGGTGCGATGGACCTCGTAAAGGATTTCCGGATGCGCATGGATGTCCCGGCGCCATTCGGTGATTTCTTCCTTCAGGGCCGAGACGCGGTTGATGACAGGCATGGAAACCTCGAGGACGTGGTTGGGAGGCACGATGATGGATTGTGCGGCGCCATGAAACGCCTTCACCCCGCCCCGGTCAACGGGACCGGAGCGGGAACGGGCCGCAGTTGATGCAAGGCGGTACCGCTTGCAGCCTCAGGCCGGCGCCCGTTCCGCGACCTCATGGAATGCCGCCCTGAGCTTCTGGGCCAGCAGGCCCGGCGCGCCGTTGCCGACCGGCTTGCCGTCGATCGAGACGACTGGCATCACGAGGCTCGTCGCCGAGGTGATGAACGCCTCGCGGGCGCCCTGCGCCTCCTCGATCGTGAACGGCCGTTCGACCACCGCGATGCCTTCGCGCTTGAGCACGTCGAACAGCGTCGCGCGGGTGACGCCGGCCAGGATCGCCTGGTCGAGAGCCCGTGTGACGAGCTTGCCCTCGCGGTCGAGGATCCAGGCATTCGCGGAGGCGCCCTCGGTCACATAGCCGTCCTCGTCGACGAGCCAGGCGTCATTGGCGCCGCTCTCCTTGGCGCGCTGCTTGGCCATGCTGGACGGGAGCAGCATCACCGTCTTGATGTCGCAACGCCCCCAGCGGACATCGGGCGAGCTCTGGATGGCGATCCCCTTCGCAGCCTGTGCCTCGGCCCGGACCGGAGAGAGACGGCGTGCGAGGCAGATCACGGTCGGTAGCGTCTCGGGGGCCGGGAAAAAGAAGTCCCTTCGCGCGACGCCGCGCGAAACCTGGAGATAGACGAGACCGTCGCGGACGCGATTGCGCCGGATGGTCTCGCGCAGCACGCGGCCCCAGGCCGCGCGGCTCATCGGCTGGGGGATGCCGATCTCGCCGAGGGAGCGCTCGAGCCGCGCCAGGTGGCGCGTCTCGTCGGTCAGGCGCCCATCCCGCACCTCGCACACCTCGTAGACGGCATCGCCGAACTGGTTGCCGCGGTCCTCGGGGTGGATAGCGGCTTCGGCATAGGGCAGGTAGCGGCCATTCACGTAGATCGTGCGGGTCATTTGACCTCCGGTTGGTAGCTTGGCGCGCTGCGGCGCTCAGAAGAACTCGATCGACACGCGGAAGAGCTGCTCGACGTCGCGCACGCTGTCCGCTCCCGCGAACAGGACAACACGATCCTTGACCTGCACTTGCGTATCGCCGTCGGGGATCATGACCTTGCCGTTCCTGACGATGGCGCCGACGCGCACGCCCTTGAGCTGAGGCACGTCCTTCAGCGCCTTGCCGATAATCGGCGCCGTCTCCAGGGCCTCGGCCTCCATGAGCTCGCCGGCGCCGCTTGCGACGCTGTGAACGGCGAGAATGCGCCCGCGGCGCACGTGCTGGAGAATGCGGCTCACGGTAATGACGCGCGGATTGATCTCGGAATCGATGTCGAACGAGCGGATCACGCTCGCATAGCCGGTGCTGTTGACGAGACAAAGGCTGCGCGCGGCGCCGAGCTGCTTCGCCAATGCGCAGGCAAGGATGTTGACCTGGTCGTCGTTGGTGAGCCCTACGATCGTATCGGCGCTCGCGACCTCGGCCTCGCGCAGCAGCTCCTCCGAGAGCGCGTTGCCGTGCAACACGACCGTGCGTTCGAGGTCGTCGGCGATTTCCTCGGCCCGCCGTCGGCTCGCCTCGATGATCTTGACGCGCACGCCCGTGTGGCGCCGCTCCAGCTCGCGTGCGACGTAGACGCCGATGTTGCCGCCGCCGGCAATGACGACCCGTCGCGTCGGCGCCTCGGCCTGCCCAAAGATGCCGAGCGTGCGTGCAACCTGGTCTGCGGGCGTGACAACATATACGTCGTCGCCCTCGGTGATCTGGTCGTCGCTGCGCGGGATGATGATCTCGCCAGCGCGCTGAATGGCGACGACGACAGCCGGAAGGTCGGGGAAAAGCTCGGAAAGCTGGCGCAGCGGTGTGTCCACCACCGGGCAGTCGCTGTCGCAGGTCAAGCCCATCGACACGACGGCACCGTCGGCGAAGCTCACAGTATCGAACGCGCCGGGTAGTGAGAGGCGCCGCAACACCATCTCGCCCACTTCGCGCTCGGGCGAAATGATGACGTCGATATTCATGCCGCCGCGGCTGAAGAGGTTCGCCCATTCCTTGTTGAGGTAGGTCTGCGAGCGCACGCGCGCAATCTTGGTCGGCACGTCGAAGAGGGTGCCTGCGATCTGCGCCGCGATCATGTTGACCTCGTCGAGCAGAGTCACGGCGATGATCATGTCGCATTCGCGGGCACCGGCCTTTTCGAGAACGTCCGGATGGGCGCCATTCCCCACGTAGGCGCGCGCTTCCAGCGTGTCGTTTACCTTCTGCACGAGGTCGGGGCGCACGTCGATCATGGTGACGTCGTTGCCCTCGGCGGAGAGACGCTCGGCAATGCCGTAGCCGACCTGCCCGGCACCGCAGACCAGAACCTTCATGGTGGAGCGCCTCCAGGGGCTTCCTTTTGCTCTCGTCTACAGCCTGGGTCGTCACGGGACAACGGCGCGCAGATGATCGCCAGGGGAATTCGCTCGAAGCGCGGCGCCGGTGGATGTTTGCGGTCCTTATGTAACCCCTGGGCCGGGATCCTAGACGGGGGCGCCCGAGCGCTGCGCCTTGACGGCGGCGTAGTAGGCCCACAGCAGCCGTGCGGCGACGCCGCGCCAGGGCCGCCAAGTCTCGGCCAGCTCCTCGAGCTCCACAAGCGTCAGGCGGTCGCCCCGCTTGGCCGCGATGGCCGCAGCGATCTGCAGGGCGAGGTCGCCGGCCGCGAAGGCATCGGCGCGGCCGAGACAGAACATGAGGTAGATATCGGCGGTCCACGGGCCGATGCCGTTGACCTGCCGGAGCGCTTCATGGACGACCAGCTCGGGCGCCGCTTCCAGGGCATTGAGGTCCAGCGCCCCCGACGTGACGGCGGTCGATATCGCCCTGAGCGTCCGGATCTTCCCGCCTGAGAGACCGGCGCCGCGCAATACCGTGTCCGATGCCTTCAGAACCTTGGCGGCATTCAGCGGCCGGAGACTCTGCTCGAAGCGTCCCCAGATGGCGGCGGCGCTGGCAATGGAGAGCTGTTGGCCGACGATGATGCGCGCGAGGCCTTCGAATCCCGCCTCGCGGCGGCGCAGCGGCGGGTCGCCCGCGACGTCATGGGCATGGCGCAGGATCGGGCACTTGCGCCGGAGCGCGCGCACGCCGGTGCGTACGTCGTCGTCGGTCTCGATAACGATGTGCTTGAGCTTTTTCGCGGGGGGCATTGTCGGGGCTCGGAGGCAGATGGCACAGCCGTGCAGGAAGGACCGCGAGAGCCTGCCAGAGCGCGCGGCGCGATGGAACCCGAAATCGGTACCCTAACGCATACTCCTGACATCGCGCTGGCTGCGTTGCCAGCCCTGGCTCGCACGGTCGACCAGCATGAACTCGGCGAGGTTTTCGAGCGTGATGATACCAATCACCCGCTCGTTCTCATCGATGACGCCGACGAGCGGCTTGCCGCTCGTATGCAGCAGCTCGGCCGCCTCCGAGAGCGGCGCCCGGTGGCCGATTGTGGGGATATCGCGTTCCATGGCCTCGAGGACCGGCGTGTCGGGCCCGCTGCTCGCGAGCGCGCGGATCATGCCGTCGCGCGTCAGCACGCCGCGCAGCCGCCCAGCCCCGTCCGTAACCGGAAACTCCCGCTGCGAGGTGCCCAGCAGCGCGCTCACGGCATCGCCGACGCTGGCCGTGGTCTCGAGATGGCTGAACGACGTGATGGTGGCGTCGTGCATTTTGGCGCGCCCGGTCGCATCGCCGAGCTCGACGGCATAGGTCTCGTGGCTTGCTGCGAGGAAGACAAAGAGAGCGATGAAGATCAGCAGCGGATTGCCGAAGAGGCCGAGGAACCCGAGTCCGAAGGCGGCAGCCTGCCCGATGCGGGCGGCAATCCGTGTCGCCGTAACCTTGTCGAGGCGATAGGAGAGCAGCGCCTTGAGCGCGCGTCCGCCGTCCATGGGAAAGGCGGGCAGCAGGTTGAACACCACCAGCACGACGTTGATGAGCGCGAGACGCGAGACGAAGTCGATATTCTGAAGCGCGGCCGGATCGGACTGGCCGGCACCCAGGCTGGCGCCGAAGAATGCGACCAGGACGAACGCGATCACGACGTTGACTGCGGGGCCTGCCAGCGCGATCAGCAGCTCCTGCGTCGGGTTGTTGGGCATGCGCTCGATGCTCGCGACGCCGCCGATCGGCAACAGGATGATATCGCGCGTGCCGATGCCGAACCGCCGGGCCATCAGGACGTGGCCGTACTCGTGCGCCAGGACACAGGCGAAGATCGCGATGATGAAGCCGACGGCGGAGAAGGCAGCCGCCGCTCCGCCCTGCGCTCCCGCGACGAGTCCGAACCACGCCAGAAGGAGGAAGAAGGTCAGGTGTATGCGGACTTCGGTCCCGGCAATGCGCCCGAGCGATATGGACCAACCCATCATGTGACGCGATCCTTCCGAGTTCGTCCCGTCAGGGTTGAGCCTAGCAGATGCCGACTGCTGCCGCGACCATGCGCGGGCCGCATAAGGAAGAAGGCAGGCGCGCTTTATAAGCGGCGCACAAACAGTCTGTGCTGTCAGCTGCAGCGAATCGCACAGTTTTGCTCAGATCGATCCTTAATGGCCGCCGGAAAATTATTCTATTTCCGTGAGTTATCAGGTGATGCCGATGCTTCACCTTGAAGCGCGGCGCGGGCGCTTATCCACAGAACGTGACTGAGTCAAGAAGGGACGTGCAAAAAGTGGGATGATGCTGTATATATCTCAAGCGGACAGAGTGCCTTGTTGGGGCGGAGCGAGACACGCTGTTGGCCAGAGTCGGTGTCGCGTGGGATACCGGTGTGCGGGGTGTGTCATGTTAGTCAAGCCCATGATCATGGTGATCGTTTCGGCTCTGCTCGGCCCCGCGATGGGTGTCGGGCTGTTTCTTTTGATGCAGGTCCACTAAGCGGGCCGCCCACATTCCACCGCATCGCATCCTGCAGGATGGATGGTGCGGGAGCGTTTGCACAAGCTTGATCCATCAGTGCTGACAGAGATCGATGTGCCCCTCGGGCACTGTCGCGGTGTGCGCGTCTCATGGTGAGCGGGTGGCGCCATTGCTGTCGATAGCCTCACGGATCATCTGGGCGAGCTTTGCCTGACGATAAGGCTTCATCAGCACTTTGACGCGCAGCTTGTCGATGTCGCCGGCGTCGATCATCCCGCCGGCGTAGCCGGTGGTTAACAGCACGGCGATCTCCGGGCGCGTGGCGCGCAGGCGCTGGGCGAGCTCCAGTCCCGAAATCCCGCCCGGCATCATGTAGTCGGTGAACACTACGGCTGGCCTGAGCCCGTTCTCGATGGCACCAAGCGCGGCGTTCGCGTCGCCGACCGCCTCCACTTCATATCCGAGCGCCCGCAACCGCTGGACGGTCAGCCGCCGCACGTTGGTATCGTCCTCGACCGCCAGCACCAGCTCGCCACGCCCGACAGGCAGCGGCTGCTCCTGCAGTCCCGCCGGGCTCGCGTGATCGTCGGCATCGGCGCGCGGCAGGTAGATGCGGACCGTGGTGCCTTTACCGACCTCGCTGTAGAGCGTGGCCTGCCCGCCGGACTGGCGGGCGAAGCCGTAGACCGATGCGAGGCCGAGGCCGCTCCCTTTTCCAGGTCCCTTGGTGGTGAAGAACGGCTCGAAGGCGCGCTCGGCAACCTCGGGCGGCATGCCGTGGCCGTTGTCGGTGACCGACAGCACCACGTACTGGCCGACGAGCAGGCCCGGGATCAGCTCGGCACCTGAAGCGTCGAGCGTCGCGTTGCGCGTCTCGACGACGATGCGGCCGCCGACCGGCATGGCGTCGCGCGCGTTGAGCACGAGGTTAACGATCGCGGTCTCGATCAGTCCCGGATCGGCGCGCGTCATCCAGAGGTGGGCCGCAGGGACGACATCCAGCACGATGTTGGCGCCGATCGTGCGCCGCAGGAGATCGGCGACGGTCGTCACCATGCTGTTAAGCGAGATCTTCTGGCTCTCGAGCCGCTGGCGGCGGGCAAAAGTGAGCAGGTGATCCGTGAGCTGGGCGCCCTTTTCTGCGGCTTCCTTGACCTCACGCAGGAGATCGAGCTGGCCTCCATCCGACAGGCGCGGCTCGAGCAGCTCGAGATTGCCGACGATGACCGTCAGGAGGTTGTTGAAATCATGCGCGATGCCACCGGTGAGCTGGCCGATGGCCTCGAGGCGCTGCGCCGTACGCGTTGCGGTCTCGCGCTTGAGCTCGCGCGTCACGTCGCGCACGAGGGCGACATGACCGACGCCGAGATCGGCGCCGTCGCGCACCTCCGACCAGACGGCCTCGCCTGGAAAGCGCTCGCCGTTGCGGCGGCGGAAGTTCGCGATGATCGGGGCCTGGGGGTACTGGACCTGACGATCGAGGGAAGGGGCCGTGGAAATCTGCTGCGCCGCATCTTCGGGATCGTCGAACAGGGTGCTGATCGAGCGCCCGACGATCTCGCCGGGCTCATAGCCGAAGATGCGCCCGAAGGCCGGATTGGCGACCTGGATGTTGCGGTCCGTGTCCGTGACGACGAAGGCATCTGGCACGCTGTCGAAGATCGACTGGAAGAGCGCTTCTTCGCGCGCGAGCCGCCGCTCGGTGAGGCGCTGGCGTCTCAGGTCGACCATGATGCCGGTGAAGTAGTGTACTCCGCCGTCCTCGAACTCGCCGACGGAGAGATGGAGGGGAACGCTCGAGCCGTCCTTGTGCTGGCCCGTGACCTCGCGCCCGATGCCGATGATCCGGCGATCGCCGGTCGCGAGGTAGCGCTCGATGAAGCTGTCGTGCGCGCGCGCCAGATCCGCGGGCATGAGCATCGAGACATTGTGGCCGATCAGCTCTTCCTCCGTATAGCCGAACATGCCCTCGACCGCGGGATTGGCGCCCTGCACGATGCCCCGTGCGTCGATCGTGACGATGGCGGACACTGCCGAGTCGAGGATGGCCCTGAGGCGTGCGGCGTCTTTGCTTGAGGGCTTCATTCCCGGTCCTCTGCAGGTGCGTTGCCGGCTGTGCGTGAACCCTGACAGCGATACAGGCTTGTTACCGGCAGCCGGCTATCGTCTCGTATCCAGGCTAAGCCACAGGGCATGTCAGACGTGGCACTCCATCCTGGCTAGCAAGCCTGTCCGGCGATCGCAAGGATCCGGCAGATCCTTGTCCCTGCTCACGTCTCGCGCGGCGGATAGCCGGCCCACGGCCTGACCGTGCGAATAGCGAGATGGCTGTGGAGCCGCGCAACGTGCGGAAGTCGTGCCAGTCGCTCGCGATGGATGCGTTCGAAGTCGGTCGTGTCCACTGCGACGACACGCAAGAGATAGTCCGTCCCGCCCGCCATGAGATGGCATTCGAGGATCTCGGGCGCCGCCTCCACGGCGCGCTCGAACGCCTCCAGCGCCTTGTCGCTTTGAGAACGCAAAGCTACCTCGATGAAGAACTCCATAGCATAGCCGAGTGCGCGGCGGTCGAGGCGCGCCGTGTAGCCGGCGATGACGCCTGATTGCTCGAGGGCTCTGATCCGTCGATGGCACGCCGAGGGAGAGAGCCCCGCGACGGCGCCGATCTCGGCCACGGTCTGGCGGCTGTCCGTCTGCAGGGCACGGAGAATGCGCCGGTCGATCGCATCGACTGTCATTCGAATCTTGTCCCGGAACTTGGGCAGTATTCAGGAGATTATTGCATGAAATGGCCGGGATGCAGCGCAGTTTCGTGCCGCTTTGCGCATCGCGAGGCTTA
>CAUJKI010000378.1 GCA_963205015.1 Pseudomonadota bacterium | reverse complement strand
GCCCGAGCCACGGGGTTCTGGCCGCCACTAGGCAACGGGAAAGCAGGGATGGCGAATCGTCTTCCACAGCGCGCGGGTGAAACCGCGCCCATATCCATTGAAACACCGTTCTACATTCCCGCGACCGACGCGCCGGCGCGTCCACGACGAACACTGAAGAAGAACGATACCTTTGCGGTGTTCGATAGTCACGGTGATATCGGCGCCAGCATCGGCGGGCAGGACGGCCTTTTCCATTGCGACACACGTTATCTGTCTCATCTCGAACTTCTCATCAGCGGCTCGAGACCGCTCCTGCTTCATTCGGCAATGCGGGACGATAACCTCAACTACTATGTCGACCTCACCAACCCGGATATCTATGCCGATCGCAGGATCGTTATGCTCAAGGACACAATCCATGTGTCCCGTACGATCTATCTCAAGGATGGCTCGCTACGCGAGCGGATCTCGCTAACCAATCACGGCTGCGAGCGCGTCAAATTCTCTCTGTCGCTCCTGTTCGGGAGCGACTTCGCGGACATCTTCGAAGTGCGCGGGATCAAACGCGAGCGGCGCGGCACCTCGTCCATCGAAGCACAGTCGCCACTGGTACATCTGCATTACCAGGGCCTCGACATGGCTTCTCGTACGACGACGCTCCAGTTCGAACCCATGCCGACCCTGCTGCAGGACAGCGCCGCCCGATATGACATCGAGCTCGCTCCGCACGAGAAGACCGCCATCTTCATTTCGATCGCGAGCGGCAATCGCCTGCCGGGGCCGGCGGAATCCTTCTTTCGTGGCCTCACGCGCCTCCACCGCGGACAACAGGCGTCGATGCGTGGCGCAGCCTCGGTCGAGACGTCCAACTCTGTTGTCAATGAGATCCTCTGCCGCTCGATGGCGGACGTCTACATGCTGATGACGGAGACAGAGGATGGCCCGTATCCCTACGCCGGCATTCCCTGGTATTCGACCACGTTCGGCCGCGACGGTATCATAACAGCAATGAACATGTTGTGGGTGGACCCCACGATTGCTGCAGGCGTGCTGAGACGCCTTGCGCGCCTTCAAGCAGATCAGCAGAACCCGCTCACCGATGCGGCACCTGGCAAGATCGTACACGAGATGCGCGGCGGTGAGATGGCTGCCCTCGGCGAGGTGCCCTTCCGCCAATATTACGGGACCGTCGATGCAACGCCGCTGTTCGTGATCCTCGCCGGCCAATACGCCGAACGCACATCGGACTGGGCGCTGATTCGCCGGCTGTGGCCGTCGCTCGAAGCTGCTCTTGCGTGGATCGATCGTTTCGGTGACATGGATGGCGACGGCTTCATCGAATACGCGCGGGGTACGGAAACGGGTCTCGCCAATCAGGGCTGGAAGGATTCCCACGACTCGATCTCTCACGTTGACGGAACGCTCGCCACCGGGCCGATCGCGCTCGTCGAGGAACAGGCCTATGTGTTCGCTGCGCGGCGCGCGGGCGCGATGTGTGCGCGTCGACTGGGCCTCACAGAACGTGCCGAAGTTCTGGAGTCGCAGGCCGCAACCCTGCGCCGGCAATTCGAAGAGGCGTTCTGGTGTCCCGATCTCGGGTTCTACGGCCTCGCGCTCGACGGCCAAAAGCGTCTTTGCCGCGTTCGCTCGAGCAACGTCGGTCACGCGCTGTTCTGCGGCATCGCCTCCCCGGATCGCGCGATAGCCTCTGCGGCGGCGCTGATGCGAAGCGACTTCTTCTCTGGTTGGGGCATCCGAACGCTCGCCTACGGCGAGGAGCGCTACAATCCGATGTCGTATCACAACGGCTCTATATGGCCGCACGACAATGCCATACTCGCGGCCGGGTTCGCACGCTACGGGGCTAAGAGTGCCGCTGCCGCGATCTTCGATGCGGGAATGCGCGCAGCAGCCTATATGGACGACCGTCGCATTCCCGAACTCTACTGTGGTTTCCGTCGACGTTGTGGACGCGGCCCGGTGCTCTATCCCGCGGCGTGCTCTCCGCAGGCTTGGTCGGCAAGCGCGCCGCTCGCAATGATCAGCTCCTTACTTGGCCTGGAGTTCTATCCAGAGACGCGAGAACTCCGTCTGAACAACCCGGTACTCCCGTCGTCCCTGGACAGTATTCTTTTGCGCAACGTCAAGGTCGGGGACGCGGTTGCCGATTTCGTCATACGCAATTCACTGAGAGCACCGGCGCTGGAGATCCTCCGAGCCGAAGGTGATATCCGCATCAGCCTGCACTTCGGAGCAGCCGCCGGTTGAAAACGGCCCCCATTTCCTGCCCAGAGCTTACCCCATACGGTGTGGGAACCCCAAAGCGCAACTCGCGTTCAACATTCGTGATCGCATTTCCAGACGCGGTCTTAGCCCGGCGAGAAGCGCGTACGCCAGTCCCGAGTGCCTCGCCGGGCAATCTCCTAAAGATGTCTCTGCCAATGGCCGTCTCGAACAAACCCTTCGCGGTCGATGTTCTGAGAAGAGTACGTCACCGTTAAGAAGCTCCACGACCGAGCGTGGCCTCCACGATCCAGGCAATGACCTTGTCTAGCGCTTCCTGCTCAGCGCTGACTGAAGAGTGAGCATGAAAGGCGGTGACTTGCGCATCGGCTGACGTGCCACTGGCTACAATCCGCCGACAATCTGCAGCCTCCTCACACTCCAGCGCCAGAGCGTCCTCAGCCGTCATCTCCAGAACCTGCTCAAGTTGCTCGGCAACGGTGATGCTCCCATTCTCGGTTACGAAGGTGCCGTGAACTCCGTAACGCTGCGCACGCCACTTGTTCTCGAGCGTCAAGGCCCGCGACACGACATCGACGCCCACGTTTACAGAGGGGTTGGTGTAAAGGTGTCTGATCAGCACCCGATAAAGGGCGGCTATCGCGATGGCATCGTCGAGGCGGGTGCAGCAATCCGCTGCTCTTAATTCGAGGGTCGGATAGTTTGGGGAGGGTCTGACCATCCACCAAATGAAACTCGCGTCGTCTATGACCCGGGCCTTTACCAGCGCATCAACGTAAGCGTCATACTCGCTGTTCGTTCGAAAGAGCTCTGGAAGGCCGGTTCGAGGCAACTCATCGTATGCCGCTAGTCGGTAGCTCTTGAGACCAGTGTCGCGCGATATCCAGAATGGTGACGACGCTGAGAGCGCGACGAACAGCGGAAGGTAGGGAATGAGGCGATACATGACGTCGACACGGCGGCTGGGATCTGGAAATGCCACGTGAACATGCATTCCGCAGAGCAAGTCGCGCTGCCCCAGCATGCGCAAGTCATCCATCGCCCGATCGTAGCGGTCTTTATCGGACTGCCTTGATCGCCGCCATTCCGCTGTCGGGTGCGTCCCTGATGCGAGCAATGAGAATCCATGTTCGCTGGCGAGATTGGCCAAGATGCCACGGATGAACAGCAACTCTGCCCGTACGGCACTCATGCTTGAGTGTGGACGCGTCACAGCTTCTGCCTGAGCCTGCAGAAACTCCCGCTCGACCCGGCCTCCTGTCGCGAGACCAGCCTCACGAAAGAGCGCATCGGGCGTCTTGGTGGCAACCTTGTTGGTCGCGTGATCATGAAGGAAATATTCCTCTTCAATGCCGAGCGTGAACTGCTCCGGCTCGTCTGCACCGGACGGAGCTTTCTGCAGTCTATGCAGAGCCAGATCCCTGATGTGCAAAACAGCTTGTTCAGAAGGCTTCATCTCTATTCCCCCAAGCGCAAGAGACGCGAGACGTGGCTACGTTCGGCGCAAGCATCAGTTTTCGCAGGCTGAGGCGCTCTCTAAGCGACCGTTCGTCGGCTTGGTGGGATCCAGCCCTCTCGCAACTTCGGGATGAACCGAACGCGAAGAAGGCGTGGTACCAGAGTTCTCGGTTTGACTATGAGAACCGCCAAGACCCCCGCCCGACCAACCTGTGGCGCCCATATTTTTGGAGCCTGATGCTTCACCTTTCTCAGGCGGGGTGGCGGGCTCTGTCTTCCTGGTCGTTGCGCAGCCCTCCTTGGCGGTCCCCTCCGGAGCTGGTGTTTGCGCGTGAACGGGAGATACAGCCATGAGAAGCGAGAGGACCACCGAAGGCAGCATCGAACGACGGTGGGCCGGTGCCCAATTAAGCGGCATCACCATAACGTGAACCTCAGTTCGCTTCGTGTGGGCTCCAGATCATCCGATTTGGGAACTTAAGGGGCACACCCGTGGTTCCAAGCGACGAGCCACATTTCTGATGGAGGCCTGGGAATGAACATCCAAGTCTCCCGACGGCGCTTTTTGCAGCTGGCGGGCGCCGGCGCAGCGGCTACGACATCAATCGCTGCGTTCGGCCATGGCGAGGCGGAGGCACAAGTTGCCGCCCGTGTGAGGAACTTCAAGCTCGCAAGAGCGACCGAGACGAGGAACACCTGCACCTACTGCTCCGTTGCCTGCGGCATCATCATGTACTCGCGCGGCGATGTGAAAAAGGGCGAGACGGCCGAGATCTTCCATATCGAAGGTGACGCAGAGCATCCGACCAATCGGGGCACGCTTTGCCCGAAGGGAGCTGCTCTTCTGGACTACGTGCATTCCAAGACCCGGACGCTTTATCCTCAAGTGCGCAAACCGGGATCCGACAAATTCGAACGAATTTCCTGGGGTGATGCTCTTGATCGCATCGCGCGTCTGATGAAGGACGATCGCGACAAGAACCTCATCGAGAGGAATGAGGCCGGCGTTACAGTTAACCGTTGGGCGAGCACGGGTTTCCTCGCCGCATCGGCAACGACGAACGAGACGGCCTGGGCGACCTACAAGGTCGTGCGTTCGACCGGGATTGTGGCGTTCGATAACCAAGCGCGCGTTTGACACGGACCGACGGTGGCCAGTCTGGCCCCGACATTCGGCCGCGGCGCGATGACGAACTCCTGGACCGATATCAAGAATACGGATCTCGTAGTGATCATGGGCGGCAATGCCGCCGAAGCCCATCCCTGCGGCTTCAAATGGGTGACTGAAGCGAAGCACAATCGCGGCGCCAAGCTGGTCGTCGTCGATCCGCGATTCACGCGGTCGGCATCAGTGGCGGATCTCTACTGCCCGATCCGCCAGGGCACGGACATCGCCTATCTCCTTGGTGTCATCAACTACTGTATTCAGAACGATAAAGTGCAGTGGGACTATGTAAGGTCGTTCACGAACGCCGGCCTGCTCGTGGATGAGCGCTTCGGCTATAGCGACGGTCTCTTTACCGGCTATGACGAGGAGAAGCGCGACTACGACCGCACGAGCTGGGACTACCAGATGGGGCAGGATGGCTTCGCGCTGGTTGATGACACGCTGCAGCATCCAAGGTGCGTCTGGAATCTGCTGAAACAGCACGTCTCCATCTATACGCCCGAGTTGGTCGAGCGCATCTGCGGATCGCCGAAGGATAAGTTCCTGAAGGTTTGCGAGATGATCGGCGAATGCTCGTCCAAGTCCAGGACGATGACGTCGATGTACGCACTCGGCTGGACGCAGCACTCCAAGGGCGCCCAGAACATCCGCGCCATGGCCATGCTGCAGCTCATTCTCGGCAACATCGGCGTGCGCGGCGGCGGGATGAATGCGCTCCGGGGCCATTCCAACATCCAGGGCCTGACCGATATCGGTCTGATGTCCAACCTGATGCCGGGGTACCTCACGATCCCGACAGAGCGCGAAACCAATCTCGACGAGTACATGTCGACGCGCGGCTTCAAGCCCTTGCGGCCTGGACAAATGAGCTACTGGCAGAACTACAAGAAGTTCTTCGTCAGCTTCCAGAAGGCCATGTGGGGAGACGCGGCGACGGCCGAGAACAGCTTTGCCTACGATTGGCTGCCAAAGCTCGACGTGCCGTCGTACGACATCCTGCGCGCCTTCGAGCTCATGTATATGGGCCGGATGAACGGCTACTTCTGCCAGGGCTTCAATGCGCTCTTATCGTTCCCCAACCGACGCAAGATCACCGAAGCGCTGTCCAAGCTGAAGTTCCTGGTGATTATGGACCCGCTTCAGACAGAGACCGCGCGCTTCTGGGAGAACCATGGCGAACACAACGACGTGAATGCCTCCGCCATCCAGACCGAGGTGTTCGAGCTGCCGACAACCTGCTTCGCGGAGGATGAAGGCTCTCTCACGAACTCAGGGCGCTGGCTGCAGTGGCACTGGCCGGGCGGCACGCCTCCGGGCGAGGCAAAAACCGACAATTGGATCATGGCGCAGCTGCATTTGCGGCTGAAGGCGCTTTACGAAAAGGAAGGCGGCCCCCTCGCCGATCCAATCCTCAAGCTCGACTGGCGCTACAAAGATCCGGGACATCCCGCGGCCGACGAGCTTGCCAAGGAGCTGAATGGCTATGCGGTGACCGATCTCGCGGATCCTGCCGATCCCGCAAAGATCCAGATCGAGCGCGGCAAGCAGCTTCCGGGCTTTGCTGCGCTGCGCGACGATGGTTCGACGGCGTGCGGCTGCTGGATCTATTCGGGCTGCTTCACGGAAGCTGGCAATCAGATGGCGCGTCGTGACACGCGCGATCCGGACGATACGGGCGCCTTCGGTGGATGGGCCTGGGCGTGGCCGGCCAATCGGCGCATTTTGTACAATCGCGCATCGTCGGATCTCGAGGGCAAGCCTTGGGACGAGAGCCGCAAGCTCCTTTGGTGGGACGGCTCTAAGTGGACGGGTTATGACATCCCTGACATCGCGCCCAACGCCCAGCCTGGGCAGGTCATGCCCTTCATCATGAATGCCGAGGGCTCGGCGCGCCTGTTCGCGCTCCGCGGCCTTCGCGAAGGGCCGTTCCCGGCGCATTACGAGCCCTTCGAGTCGCCGATAGCGAACGTATTGGCCCCTCGTATTCGCGGCAATCCGGCAGCGCGTGTCTTCAAGACAGATGTCGCGCAATTTGGCAATCCGGAGAAGTTTCCGTACGCAGCGACGTCCTATCGCCTGACCGAGCATTTCCACTTCTGGACCAAGCACGTCCAGATCAATGCTTCGCTGCAGCCTGAATTCTTCGTCGAGATCGGCGAGGAGCTCGCGCATGAGAAAGGCATCAAAGCCGGCGGCTGGGTGCGTGTTTCCTCGGCCCGCGGCTCTATTCGAGCCAAGGCCGTCGTGACGAAGCGCATCCGCAAGCTCATCTGCGATGGAAAGCCGGTTCATATTGTCGGCATTCCGCTGCATTGGGGCTTTACGGGCGAAGCCAGAGAGGGCTTCGGGCCGAACTCGCTTACGCCCTTCGTCGGCGACGCCAATATCGAGACGCCCGAGTACAAGGCGTTCCTGGTCGATATCGAGCCCATCGACGGCCCCGTAGCCTGACAAGGAGACAGGGATGTTCCCCCCAATTCCCAATCCCGATGTCTCGGTGCAGAAGCCCGGGTTCGGCACGCAGGATCTTGTGCGGCGTTCGGCATCGACGGTGCCGGTGCCCACGCGTCAGCTCACCCCGGTTGCCAAGCTGATCGACGTCTCGAAGTGCATCGGCTGCAAGGCATGTCAGGCAGCCTGCCTGGAATGGAATGATCTGCGCGAGAAGGTTGGTGAGAACCGCGGGTCCTACGACAATCCTGAGGATCTGACGCCGGACAGTCTGACGGTGATGCGCTTCACCGAATGGATCAATCCCGAGACCGACACTCTCGAGTGGCTGATCCGCAAGGACGGTTGCATGCACTGTGCTGAGCCCGGCTGTCTGGAAGCCTGTCCCGCGCCGGGCGCGATCGTGCAGTACAGCAATGGGATCGTCGATTTCATACACGAGAACTGCATCGGCTGCGGCTACTGCATCAAGGGCTGTCCCTTCAACATCCCGCGAATCTCGCGCGTCGACAACACGGCGTACAAGTGTACGCTCTGCTCGGATCGTGTTGCCGTTGGGCAAGGTCCTGCCTGTCAGAAGGCGTGCCCGACCCAAGCCATCGTCTTCGGCACCAAGGACGAGATGAAGGCCTGGGCAGACGCCCGCATCAAGGATCTGAAGGCACGAGGTTTCGACAAGGCCGGCCTCTACGATCCGCCCGGCGTCAGCGGGACGCATGTCATGTACGTGCTGCACCACGCGGACAAGCCGCACATCTATGCCAGCCTTCCTGACAATCCACGCATAAGTCCGCTCGTGAAGGCATGGAAAGGTGCGGGCAAGTACGCTGGCCTCGGCGTCATTGCGCTCTCTGTTGTCGCCGGCGCACTGCACTACCTCACACAAGGACCCAACCGCGTCACCAAAAAGGATGAGGAAGAAGCCGAGCAGCTCGCGGAGAAGCAGTCATGACCGATCAGACCGTCAACCAGACGCCCGAGGTGCATGTACGTGTTCCGCGATACTCGGGCTCAGCGCGCATCAACCACTGGATCGTGGCCATCAGCTTCTCTCTGCTGGCCTTGAGCGGGCTCGCGCTCTTCCATCCCAGTCTGTTCAGTCTCACCGCACTCTTTGGCGGCGGACAGATGGCGCGCTGGCTTCATCCCTGGCTCGGCATTCTGCTTGCGATGTCGTTTTTCGGGCTGTTCATCCGATTTGTCTCGCAGAATTTCCCGGAGCGCACTGATATCGTCTGGCTGTCGCGCATTCGCTATGCGCTCACGCCGGGGGGCGAAGAGTATCTGCCAGAAGTGGGCAAATATAATGCGGGCCAGAAGTTCGTGTTCTGGTCGCAGGCCTTTCTCATCCTCGTTCTACTGCTCTCCGGCATTTGCATATGGGAACGCGGATTGCACTATCTCGAAGCGGCTGTCGGCTTCCGGGTTTCAATCGAGACGATGCGATGGGCGGCTCTTATCCATGCGACGGCAGCCGTCATGACCATCGTTGTTTTCGTCATCCATGTGTATTCGGCCTTCTGGGTACGGGGAACAATCGACGCCATGACGCGAGGATCCGTCTCCGGCGGCTGGGGCTGGCGACATCATCGCCGGTGGCTGAGAAGAAAAGTACGTGAAGGGGATGTCGAGCGCCCCAGCAACGGTGACTGAGATGCGACCATAGTAGCGGCGAGATGATGGAAGCGGCAGATGAAAGGTGATGCGCCCTTCACCCACGATAAGCTGTCACAACGAGCAAGCGATCTTTCCGCGATCTGCATGATCCATCGACAGCGAGACGAAGTCCTCTACCCGCCATGGAAAATCCGCTCGCTGGCGCATAGCGAGAATGGAGTCGATGCCAACGAGATTGAGCCCGTCCGACAACACCCATGGCTCATGATTGATCCGGTACTTCCCGACAGCAAGAAGCACTGCTTTGTAAAGTGGCATGGGCCCGAAGGACGACCACTTTCCTGCTTCCCACCGCACATAGAGCGCTGGCCGCAGATAGTCGATTGAAGCTAAGCGATCCATGAGGAATGCCGGTGCAGCTCTCGGCCCGTATGATGCGGCTCTCTCGCTTTCATGTTAAGCGCGCGACAGAATTTTCAGACGGCCCATTTTTGCTAGTCTTTCTTGCAGCTCTTTTTTCTCCGCCTCCGCTTCAGCCAACTGCTTCCATAGCGCTTCGAAGTCCACGCCCGTGGCTTGGCGAGATGCAATCAGGCGCTTCAGCATGTCGACGCGCGCTGATACATGATTGAACTGCCGATGAGCCTTCTGAGCGGGCGTCAGGTGCTCCACTTCGAGTGCCTCCATCACGCGCGGCGCTCCTCGCTTGAAAGCAGTTCATTGCGCAGACGTTCAAGGCTCCTCACCGAAAGCTCGATCTGGCAAACGACGCGGCGCATCAAAG
The DNA here is from genome assembly GCA_963205015.1 of Pseudomonadota bacterium. Lineage (GTDB taxonomy): Bacteria > Pseudomonadota > Alphaproteobacteria > Rhizobiales > Hyphomicrobiaceae. Next base: position 2,959 of record CAUJKI010000378.1, on the reverse strand, counting down.
GGTTGATCGTCGCTCCATTCCCGGCGAGCTGCGCTAGGCGGCGGCGGTTGTAGTCGATCAGGTTGTTGGCGGCTTCGACAGTGAAACGGGCCATTGTCAGAACCTCTTGGAGAATGGATCGCTGCTTCAACGCACCGCCCCCACACTGGTTCCCGCCCGCACCCCAGGTCTCAATGATCGCGAGCAGTCGCTCGCGCTCGACGTTGCGGTGCCACGTAAGGATACAATGTTTCCGCGTTCGATCCTGGTCCTGCCAAGGAAGAACGGACAGATTTGAATGTCCGTTCGTCGATCTTTGCGCTTCATTATCGCGCCGTCACTGAGCGACGCTTGTAGCGCCGCTTTCTCAAGCTTCTATAAGATGCGCGTGTCGATTTGCGGCGTTTGGCCTTGGCTTGCAAAGTGTCGGGCCTTTGCAAGAGCCTCGGCCCGCGCGGGAAGTGAGAGGCGCAGAAGGCGATCAAGAACGGCGCCATTCACTTCGTAGACACCGCAGTGCCGACACGCGACGCGAATGCCATCGAAGTCGCCCGGTGTCTGGTCTTCAGCAGCAGCACCACATATGCAGCATTGCATCTCGGGCTTCCTTCTTCGTCTCCTAGCCCCTCGTGTCGGCAGACGTTCTAAGATGCTTCCGTTCTTGCTTCTTGCGGATGCGCCCGCCTGATCCGCGCTTAACATTTGTTATGACCGCTTCGGACCTCAGCACGCGGAAGCTTGACACCTCTCTGTGCAATCAGGACAAATAAACAGCTTTCAAGGTATCGCACACACCCAGGTGCCGCCCTGTCTCTCCGTCCACTCACTCTTAGAACCTACCTCATTCTTTTCGCGGTGGCACTCACACTACCGCTGGCGGCCTTGGCTATCTTTGCATTTCGAGAGCTCGGCGAACTCGACGAGGACGCGGTCGAAGAGAGGATTGCCCAGGTCGCTCGGTCACTGGCCGCCAATGTCGATCGGGAACTCAGCCGAGCAATGGTCACCCTCGAGACATTGGCCACATCGCTGGCGCTGGAGAAGGATGATCTCGCCGCATTTCACGCTCAGGCCCGAAGAGCCATAAGTCCCGATCAGGCTGGGATCTTGCTGGTCGACCGCACGCTGAAGCAGATCCTCAATTCCCGCGCGCCCTTCGGCACAGATCTCCCTCCAACCTCGGATCCTGAGACTGCAAACCGGGTTTTCGCGACTGGCGAACGTCAGGTTTCCGACGCGTTCCTCGGCGTCGTCTCGAAGACGCACGTCATCAACCTCGAAGTTCCCGTAATACAGGGAACCTCCGTCCGATATGTGCTCATTATGGCCGTGGACGCCAAGCGGTTTGCAACCCTGTTGGAGGCCCAGGGGCTCACAAGCGAATGGATGACGGAAATCATCGATCGCAAAGGTGTCGTTCTCGCACGCTCCCAGAAGCACGAGGAATTCGTCGGCCGTCAGGTGGATCCTGAATTGCTTGCGGCGAAGCGAACCTCAAAAGGGATCTTTCAAGCGCGGGCGGCGAGCGGTGAACGCATCCTTGGCGCTTCCGCACGCTCTGGGATTGCCGGATGGCTGGTTTCCGCAACATTGCCCGTGGCAGTCGCCGAGTCATCACGACGTCGGGGACGCCTATTTTCCATCGCGCTGATTGGCACAGGTCTCGGGCTGGGAGTAGCTCTGGCATTCGTATTCGGAGCGTACATCACCCGGCCACTGAGTGCCGCAACGCAGGCCGCTGCGGACCTTGGTCGCGGAGAAATCGTGGACTACACGTCCGTCCCACTCCAAGAGGCCAATACGCTCACGTTTGCCCTGAGCGAAGCTTCAAAGGAACTGCGCCGCCGTCAGGATCACAGTGAATTCCTGCTCCGTGAACTCGCGCACCGCTCCAAGAACCAACTTGCAGTGATCATGGGCATGGCGACACAGACGGCCCGGCATACCAGCTCAATGCAGGAATTCGTCGACCAGTTCAGCCGGCGCCTTCAGGGGTTGGCCAAGTCACAAGAGCTGATCGTAGAAGGTCAGTGGACGGGGGCGCCGCTCGAAGCTTTGGTTCGAGCCCATTTGGACCTCTTCGGCGTGGAGGAGCGAGCAGAGATTTCGGGCCCTCCTGTGCTCGTGGATCCGAACACCGCTCAGAATCTGGGCTTCGCGCTGCACGAACTTGCCACGAATGCAACGAAGTATGGCGCGCTTTCGACGCCGGACGCTCATCTGCGGGTCCGCTGGGAATTGACCACCGATGGTAGATTGCATATTCACTGGATTGAGAGCGGCATCGCTCGTTCCGAGCCACCTACCCGAAAGGGCTTCGGCTCTCTCGTCGTAACGAAGCTTGTGCCGCAAGCGCTGCAGGGAACAGCAACGACAGAATTCAGCGCAGAAGGCTTCCATTGGCATCTGGACATTCCAGATACCTTGGCCCTCCGCGAAGCTAAAGCAAACGCCGTGGCAACTGATGATCTCTCTGCATAGCTCTGCCCATAGCCCCCCCTTCTACTTCGTGAGCGGTGCAGATCGCGATGAGGAAGAGCGCGACAGACACGCCAGTGAGAGTCGCGCAAAAGAGCTCAGGCCGCTGCGCATCCTGATTGTAGAAGACGAGTTCTTCATTTCGTTGAGCACCGAGGCCATGCTCGAAATGCTTGGGCACATGGTTGTCGGCACCGCGGTATCTGCAGACGAAGCCGAGCAGATGGCCAAGCAAGAGCAGCCCGACGTGGTGCTCATGGACATTCGATTGATTGGCTCTCGTGACGGGATCGACGCAGCGGCCGCCATCCATGACAACTTGGGTATCAGAAGTATCTTCGTTACAGCCAATACGGATCCGCACACACGACAGCGAGCTCTTGCCGCAAATCCACTCGGCTTCATTGAGAAGCCATTGAGCGATCGGCGGTTGAGAGATGCCCTGTCGAAGGTAGATTGACTACCTGCTATAAAATTCTCGGAGTTCAAATCCTGCCTGGTG
>CAUJKI010000377.1 GCA_963205015.1 Pseudomonadota bacterium | reverse complement strand
CCCCGCGCTGCCCGCCGCCGGGAGTCGGATGCGACCCGGAGGAGCGGTCCGCGCGGGGCGCGCGACGTGCCCGATCCGGCGGGAGCACCGACCTCTCGCCGACGACGAGAGGGTCCTGCACGGAAACGACGGCCCGATCGCCGACGAGACCGATCATGAGCCGGTTGAGGATCTTGACCGTACCGGCGTGCCGGCTTCCGATGGGCGCCATCTCGACGATCTCCCCTTCAATCAGCTCGAGACGCGCATCCGGCGCGAACACGCCGGTCTCGCCCATGCGCAGGTATTCCTCGGCGCTGATGGCGTGACGCTGCGGGTATTCGAGAACTGCGCTCATCAAGGCTTATCCCCGGTCGTTCGCACCGTGGCCAATCTTACCCCGACGCCAAAGCGCGAGCCAGATCGGTCGAGATCCGGAGCGCCACCTTCCCCCGGTCCATGGGCAGGGCTTCGGCATGAGGCCGGGGCCTCTTCCGGCTCCAGCTTGGCCGACCTCGGATTCCGGATTGGACGACACGACATTCCGGATTGGACGACCCCCCCCCCCCCATGGCAAGGCGGCACGAGGGCAGGCTCCCATGCTCACGCGCCCGACGGCGGCACCACGCTCCTGCTAAAGTGTCTTGCAGCCGTATCCGGAGCATGGGCAGTGGGTAAGCTGACGATTCGACTCGACGACAAGCTCGAACGCCAACTGGAGCGCCTCGCCAGGCAAACGGGCCGCCCCAAGAGCGAGCTTGCCCGCGAAGCGCTGCGCCGGCAGCTCGCCATCCAGCGCTTTCGTCTCCTGCGACGAAGGGCGTTGTCCTTCGCAGCCGCGGCGGGCTACCGGACCGATGAGGATGTATTTCGCGACCTCTCGTGAGAGTAGCGCCCGGCTTCACACTGGCGAGTGGCCAGGCCGAGCAGAGCGCTCCAATTCGGCCGGGGCATCATGCCCCGGAAATCGGCCCTCGCGCAAACCCATGAATCACCTGGGCTTGGCGAGCACTTTGCGAGCGGTTGCCGAATTGCCGCAAACAATCTCGTTCAGCGGCAACGTCGACGCCACTCGCAGCGCAAATTCTCCTGATTATGGGTCTTCAGGAAATCGAGTGGGTGGTTTTGGGTCAATTCAGAGCTCGGGGAGCATGCAGGTGAGGATCTTGAGCCGCAGGTACTCCTCGTCGCGCAGGCCGTACGCCCGGCGCTGGATGACTCGGATCTTGTTGTTGAGCCCCTCGACGAAACCCAGCGAGACCTTGTTCTCCGGCCGGCAGTACGCGGCGATCCCCTCCCAATGACGGTCGATCATCTCGGCGAACTTCTCGTAGGGCTCGAGCCTCTGCCACTTCAGGCTCTCGCGCCAGTTGTCGAAGAAGCGCCGCGCCCAGCCCTCGCGGTTGTAGTCCCAGAGCTGGCCGAAGGACTCCTTGAGCAGATAGGCCGTGTTGAGTCGCTTGTTGGCCGCCAGCAGCTTCCTGAGACTCTTGCGACCCTGCTCGGTGAGGTTCTCCTCGCGCGAGAGCAGCGTGTACTTCTGGCCCTTGATGAAGGAGCGGTCCTTGCCGGAGAGCCGGGCGTACTCGCTCTTTCGCACCTTGTCGAGCGCATCTCCCAGGTGGCGCATGACGTGGAACTTGTCGAAGAGGATCGCGGCCTGCGGCGCGTGCTCGGCGGCGGCGTTGCGGAAGGGCTTCCACATGTCCATCACCGCCAGGCGGATGCCGCGGCTCTTCTTCGGCCCGAGCTGCTCGTAGAACATCGCCATGCTCTTCTCGGAGCGATCCTCGCCCCCGAACCAGATCGGCCGGCCGCGCACCAGGTCGCTCACCACGATGCGGTAGGTGTGGCCCTTGCGGATGGAAATCTCGTCCACGCCGATCGCCTTCGGCCCCGGGGTCCCCGCCTTGGCGAGCTGCGCCTTCATGTACTGCTTCTCGAGCGTCTTGACGGTGTCCCAGTCGAGCGCGAGTTCCGTGGCCAGGTCCTTGACGGTCTCCTTGCGGCAGCGCCGACCCACGTAGTGGGCGAAGCGCTTGGTGTAGAACGGGTTGTCGGCCAGGAAGTCCAGCCGCTCGCGCTTCACCTTGCCGCAACTCCGGCAGAGCAGCCGACGGACCTCGAACTCCAGCTAGATCCGCATATCCCCGCACGACAGATCGCGCGAGCGGCGCACCTTGCGGTCGTACCAGCCGGGCTGAATCCGGCCGCAGCAGCCGCAGGTCGTTTTTTTGAGCGCCGTTCAAGGCTGACGACGCGTGCCTTCGGGTCGCCAAAGATGCCACGCACCGTGGGCACTGGGCGAAATCCGGGGAAGGCGTACGCCTCCCACAGCCGACGTTTCCGCTTCGATGAGGTAGCCATGCGGACATGTTCGCAATTCCGAACGCCCTCGGAAACCCCGGAAATCCAGCATTCATGCCGCTTCCAGGCTGATTTGGCCCCTCAAATCACCCACTCGACTTCCTGAAGAGCCTGAATTGTATGTATGGGTATCATCGCCGGCGGATAAGTTTGTTCTAGTTGCTTGGTTCTTTGGCACGCTCTACTCATTTGGGTTTTCGATTGCCGCGGCCATTGTCACCCATCTCGTTCAGCGCGCAAGTGGGGGCATCAAGTCTCGGAGGCACGAGCCAGGGCCAGATCAATGAAGGTTTTGCACTACAACTACTTCCGCGATTACGACCCCGCGATCGGGAGGTATGTGCAGAGCGATCCGATTGGGTTAAGTGGAGGAAGCAACACTTTCGGCTATGTGTGGCAGTCGCCGCTCGCATTCATTGATCCCTTTGGATTGGAGTGCTGGTGGATGGATGTTGGAAACGCTCAGCAGTGCAAGCCGACCGGAGTGCGCAGGCAGAAGCCTACGAACGTGTATTTGAGCAAGGAGTTTCTCCCTACTCCAGATCCAAATTCGCCAAACCTCACTGCTGGCCCGCGACCTCCGATGCCGATGCCGGGCATGCAATTGGTATGGCGCACAGTGTTCCGCGAAGTCGGCTACTGGGAGGCGGAGCTCTCTTGCTTCGTCTGGTCGATATACGTTTGCCGAGACGACTGCGGAAAGGTCACGTTTACTCCGGGGCCGAGAGACGATGGAAAGAAATGGGAGCCCACGGAATCCAAGTATGAAGAGACATCCTACGGCCCGTGGACCAATGTTGCCGCACCAACTGGGCCGTATGACCTGAATGTAAACAGACGGCGCCGGTAGACCCGAAGGCTTTTGCTTTGGAGAATCGCAAGATGCAAAAGACGCATTGGTATGCGATTGCCTTATCTCTCGCCGCCTTGGTGTTTCTCGTCTCAATTCAGGCTCGTGGAAAGGCCGATGCACCTGACGTTGAAGCGCTAGTGATCGAGGCGCAATTCGCCTACAAGTCTGGGAAGATCAAGGACGCTCT
>CAUJKI010000376.1 GCA_963205015.1 Pseudomonadota bacterium | reverse complement strand
TCATCGCGAGACGACATTCGCGCTGATCCATCCAATCGCTCCGTTCTACAGCGTGCTGATCCGGCCCAACCCGCAGGACCCCGATAATCCCGCCAAGTTCGAGTGCGACATCTGCACCGAGATGCCGACCCCAACCGACGGCGGCAAGACCTTCACGTTCAAGATCCGCCCTGGCCTGAAATTCCATGACGGATCCTCGCTGACGGCTAAGGATGTGCTCGCAACCTTCCAGCGCATCATCTTCCCGCCGGACGGCATTTCGAGCGCACGCGTTGCCCAGATGGCCATGGTCGAGAGCGTCACAGCTCCCGATGACTCCACCGTCGTCTTCAAGCTGAAGCATCCCTCCGGCGCGTTCATCCCGGCGCTGGCCGCGCCGTTCCACTTCATCTACTCGAAGGCGAAGCTGGACGCGGATCCGCGCTGGTACGAGCAGAATGTGATGGGCTCCGGCCCGTTCGTGTTCGACGTGCGTGAGGCGGGCGCCCGCATCACCGGCAAGCGCTTTGCCGACTACCACCACAAGGGTCAGCCGTATCTCGACGGCTTCGAGGCGATCTTCGCGAAGACCCAGACGCTACGGGTCCAGGCCATCCGCGGCGATCAGGCGGCCATCGAGTTCCGGGGCCTCCCGCCGAAGAGCCGTGACGACCTCGTCGCCGCGCTCGGCAAGGACATCACGGTCCAGGAGAGCGACTGGAACTGCCTGCTGATCACGTCGCCGAACCATGAGCGCAAGCCGTTCGACGACGCGCGCGTGCGCCGTGCGCTGACGCTCGCAGTCGACCGTTGGGGCGGCGCACCGGCGCTCTCCAAGATCGCCATCGTGAAGACGGTGGGCGGGATCGTGTTCCCGAACCATCCGCTGGCCGCGACCAAGGAAGAGCTGCAGAAGATGGCGGGTTATTGGCCCGACATCAAGAAGTCGCGTGACGAGGCGCGGCGTCTGCTCAAAGAGGCTGGCCAGGAGAATCTGAAGTTCACCCTCGCCAACCGCGCTGTCGACCAGCCGTACACGATCGTCGGCACGTGGCTGATCGATCAGTGGAAGCAGATCGGCGTCGAGGTCACCCAGAAAGCCGAGGCCACCGGCCCGTTCTATGCCCAGCTCCGGTCGGGCAACTTCGATGTCGCTCTCGACTTCAACTGCCAGTCGGTCGTCAACCCACTTGCTGACACGACGAAGTTCCTCGGCACGAAGGCGGGCGACCAGTACGGTCGCTACACGAACCCGAAGATCGAGGCCATCCACGACAAGATGAACAAGACCGCTGACGTGGCCGAGCAGCGGAAGCTTATGCGCGAGTTCGAGAAGATCGTTCTCGACGACGAGGCGCATAACTCGATCTCGCTCTGGTGGTACCGCATCATTCCGCACCGTTCGTATCTGAAGGGATGGAAGATCAGCTCGAGCCACTACATCAACAACCAGCTCGACGTCGTCTGGCTCGACAAGTGATCAGGCTCATGTGAGCCGAGACAATGAGGGCCACGGCCTGACGGCCGTGGCCCTTGACCAAATGGCCATCCCGAGTCCCAGGAACGCCCATGCTGCGCTATGTGATCAAGCGCCTCCTGCTGATGATACCGACGCTATTCGGCGCGGCGGTGCTCATATTCCTGCTCATGCGGACGATTCCCGGCGACATATGCTATCTGCGGCTCGCCTCCGGCGGCGGATCGGTCGTTCCTGAAGTTCTGCAGAACTGCCGCAGGGAGCTCGGCCTTGATCAGCCAATGCTGACGCAGTTCCTGGTCTTCATAAAAGGGCTCCTGACCTTCGACTTCGGCAAGTCGATGTGGACGAACCGGCCGATCATCGAAGAAATAGCACGTCGGTTCCAGCTCTCGCTCCAGGTCGCCATCATGGCGACGCTGACGGCAATCCTGATCGCGATTCCGCTCGGCACGATTTCCGCGGTCAAGCAGAACACGTGGATCGACTACTTCGTCCGCACGTTCACGATCGCGGGCATCGCGATGCCGTCATTCTGGCTGGGCATCCTGATCATCCTGGGCATTCTCGTCACCAGCAAGGCGTGGTTCGGCGTGGCATGGATGCCGCCGATACGATACGTGCCGCTCTGGCAGGACCCCTGGTACAATCTCTCCATGCTGATCTGGCCGGCGCTCGCCACCGGCTATCGGTACTCGGCGGTGGCGACCCGAATGACCCGCTCCGCACTGCTCGAGGTCCTCCGTGAGGACTACGTGCGCACGGCGCGCGCGAAAGGCCTCTACGAGAAGCTCGTCATCAACCGCCATGCGCTCAGGAACGCGCTGCTGCCGGTCGTTACCGTCGTCGGCATCGAGTTTGCCTTCCTCATGGGTGGGCTCGTCGTGACCGAGCAGGTCTTCAATCTCAACGGGCTCGGCAAGCTCTTCGTCGAGTCCGTGCTCAACCACGACTATCAGATGACTCAGTTCCTGGTGATGATGGTGGTCGCCATCTTCGCGCTCACGAACTTCGTGGTTGACATCATCTATGCGTGGCTCGATCCGCGCATCCGTTATGGTCGCTGAGGACCGAGTGTAATGGCTACGCAAACCGTCTCTCCCGGAACTGCGGTCGAGGACATCCCGCGCAAGCCGACGCTGCTCGGCACGCTCGGCGCCTTCTGTCGGGCCAATCCGCTCGGCGCCTTCGGCGGCTTCATCGTCGTCGCGATGTGCCTGATGGCGACGTTCGCGCCCATTCTCACGAGCTATGACCCGACCGCGAACGACTTCGGCGCGATGCTGACGGCGCCGGACTGGGAGCACCTGCTCGGTACGGACCAGTTCGGCCGCGACCTCCTCTCGCGCATCATCTACGGCGCGCGTACGGCACTCCTCGTCGGCTTCGTCTCGTCGTTCACGGGCTGCATGTTGGGCTTGGTCCTCGGCGTCACGTCGGCCTACTTCGGCGGTCGCTTCGACCTGCTCTTCCAGCGCGTCATGGACGTCTTCATGGCGTTCCCATTGATCATCCTCGCCCTTGCGGTTGTCGCCATCTTCGGCACCGGCGTCTTCAACGTCATCATTGCCATCACCATTCCCGTGGTGCCGCGCGCGGCCCGCATCGTGCGTGCGAGCGCGCTGGCCATCCGCGAGATGCCGTATGTGGACGCGGCGCGCGCCAACGGCTTCAGCCATGCGCGCATCATCTTCCGGCACATGATGCCGAACGTCATGGCGCCCTTCCTGATCATTCTCACCGCCCAGGTCGGCCAGGCGATCCTGATCGAGGCCTCGCTTTCCTATCTCGGCCTCGGTGTGCAGGAGCCGGTGCCGGCGTGGGGTCTCATGCTGCGCGGCGGCGCACAGGAATATGCCGAGAGCGCGCCCTGGGTGGCGATCTTCCCCGGGCTCGCCATTACGCTCGCGGTGTTCGGCTTCAACCTCTTCGGCGACGCGCTGCGCGACTGGCTCGACCCGAAGATGAAGACCTGAGGATCAATCCCCAAGCGCCACACCCTCGCGCCGCGGATCGGCGCCGCCTTCGAGACGGTCGGCACTGCGGCGCACGACGATGTGGAGGCCTGACGTCATCATGTCGAAGTC
>CAUJKI010000375.1 GCA_963205015.1 Pseudomonadota bacterium | reverse complement strand
ATGCGGCATCTGCGGGAAATCGCCCGGCACCTGCACCACGAAGAGGGCGAGATCGACGCCGTCGAGGTCGGTCGTATAGGGGAGCACAGGCAGATCGGGATTGGGCGGGCCATAGAGGGCGACCTCGTGGCCGAGGGCGCGTCCGGCAGCGACGTAATGATGGACGGTCGAGACGCTGCGCGTCCAGGGATCGCACGAGGTGACGAGCAGAAGTTTCATGGGGTTCCTCAGCTGCTCGTACCGGCACGGCCCTGGCGCACGGTCTCCGCAAGGCCATTCTCGAGGGGCGTGCGGGGCTCCCAGCCGAGGACGGCGCGCGCATGTGAGATATCAGCCTGCACGCGGCGCTGTTCGCCGGGCCGCGCAGGTGCATGGCGGATGTCATAAGCACCGGGCTTGTGGCCGAAGGCGCCTGCAGCGTAGCTCGCAAGGTCGTTGATCGAGGTCGAGCGGCCGCTGCCGAGATTGAAGATGCCGCCGGCAGCCTTGTCGCTTTTCAGTGCGGTGACCCAGCCCTCGACGATGTCGCCGATGTAGACGAAATCGCGGGTCTGCTGGCCGTCGCCGAAGATGATGATGGGCTCCTTGCGGATGAGGCGGCCGATGAAGATGCCGAGCACGCCCTGGTAGGGATTGTCGAGGGCCTGGCCGGGGCCATAGACGCTGAACATGCGCAGCGACGTCACGCGGAAATCGAAGTCGAGATCGGGCCGGATGGCCGTCGAATGGACGTAGCGCTCGGCGGCGAACTTGGTGATGCCGTAGTAGGAATCCGGCTTGCAGGGTTCGCTCTCCGGCGTCGGCACCTGCTCGCAGTCGCCGTAGGCGGTCATCGAGCTTGCATAGATGAGTCGCGGTACGCGGTGCTTCACGCACTGCTGTACGACATTCACCGTGCCTTCGGTGTTCGTCCTGAGATCGCCGACCGGGTTGGCGAAGGCGCGAATGATCGAGACCTGACCGGCGAGGTGGCACACGGCGTCGAGCTTTTTCGCAAAGACCGGCTCAAGGTCCTGTGGCCGCGTGACGTCACCGTGGACGAAGTGCGCACCGGCTGGCACCGCGGTTCGTAAGCCATTGGATTCATTGTCGATGACGTGGACTTCATGCCCGTCGGCGAGCAGGCGTCGGGTGAGGTGGGAGCCGATAAAGCCCGCCCCCCCGGTGACGAGAATTCTCATTGATGCGGACGCTCCATGCCCTGCGCAGCCGACGAATAGTCGTCCCCCCGCTCCCTGCGGAACCGCAGATGAACCGGTGATGAACGTTGAACGCCGAAGGGGGTTCCGATCCGTCGCCGTTGAACTTTCGACTGATGCACGCCTGCAATACCGGCGATCTGCCGGCTGAACGAGCCGTTGCGTACCGCGCAGGTATCGTTCATGTCCGCTAGGATATTGTCTGGGATCTGAACCTTATTGCGGGGCACGGCGTCTTAGTCGGCGTTGGGTCAGCGAGGTTAGCCGCGTGCGGTGGGAAGGACCCACGCGGATCTGGTTGTGGGTGGGGCTCTAGGAGGCGAAATGCGCAGTAAGAGGGTGTTGATCACGGGGGGCGCCGGCTTCGTCGGTTGCAACGCCGCACGCTATTTCGGCACACGCAACTGGCGCGTCACCGTGCTCGACGATCTCTCGCGTGACGGCACCGACCAGAATCTGCATTGGCTGCGCGACGGCACGTCCTTCGATTTCGAGCGCGTCGATATTCGCGATCGCGCGGCTGTCGAGCGCGTGTTCAGCGAGCGGCGCTACGAGGCGGTCATCCATCTGGCGGCCCAGGTCGCGGTGACGACGTCCGTCACCGATCCCCGTACGGATTTCATGATCAACGCGCTCGGCACGTTCAACCTGCTGGACGCCGTCAGGCGGCACTGCCCGGAAGCCGTCTTCATCTTCGCTTCGACAAACAAGGTCTACGGCAAGATCGATGGGGCACGCTACGAGCTCCGCGGCAGCCGCTATGCCTATGTGGACCGCTCCTACGGCATCGACGAGGGGCAGGCTCTGGACTTCCTGTCGCCCTACGGCTGCTCGAAGGGCGCCGCCGACCAGTACACGCTCGATTTCGCGCGCATGTACGGGGTACCGGCGACTGCCTTCCGCCAGTCGTGCATCTACGGCACGCGCCAGTTCGGCATCGAGGATCAGGGCTGGGTCGCCTGGTTCACGATCGCCTCGCGCCTCGGGCGGCCGATCACCATCTTCGGCGACGGTAAGCAGGTCCGCGACGTGCTCTTCGTGGACGATCTCGTGCGCGCCTATGAGGCCGCCATCGTCGCGCCGGACAAGATCGCAGGGCAGGCCTTCAACATCGGCGGCGGCCCATCCAATCTTCTGTCGCTGGTCGACTTGGTGGCTCTGCTCGAGAAGAGGCTCGGCCGCAAGATTCCTCTGCGCTTCGACGACTGGCGCCCGGGCGATCAGCGCGTCTATATCAGCGACGTCCGCAAGCTCGAGCGCGTGCTCGGCTGGAAGCCGGAGGTGAGCGTCGCCGAGGGAGTGGCTCAGCTCGACCAGTGGGTCCAGCGCAACGAGGCGGCCTTCGCTGCGCCCGCTGAAGCCGCGGTGCAGAAATCCCCTGTCAAGGTGGCCAGCGGTCAGCCGGTCGCACCAGTCGCGTAGAAATTCGGCCCTGCATCGGCTATTGGTCCGGTCCGGAACCAATGGAGTGGAGCTCGATGCAGGCCTCTCTATCGCGTGCCCTGAGATCGTGTGTGGTGCTGCTGGCGGCGCTGGCGATGTTTTCCGCGCCGGCCGATGCAGCGACGCGGCGGGCCTTTGTGGTCGGCAACTCCGCCTACCAGTTCACTTCCGTCCTCGCCAACCCGGTGAGCGATGCGCAGGATCTGGCCAAGCGCCTCCGCGATCTCGGCTGGGACGTGACCGTGCAACTCGATCTCTCGCGGGGGGCCATGCTGGGCGCGTTCGCCGCGTTCACTCGCCAACTCCAGCCTGACGACCTCTCGCTCGTGTACTTCGCGGGCCACGCCCTGCAGATGGGTGGCGAGAACTACCTCGCACCCATCGATGCGCGCATCGAGAGCGAAGAGGGCGTGCGGCGACAGTTCGTGCCGCTCAATGCGCTGCTGGCCGATCTGTCGCGCCTCTCGCGCACGCGTATCGTCATCCTTGATGCCTGCCGCGACAACCCGTTTACCCAGGGCATTGGAGGGGCGGAGAAGACCCGCTCGGCTGGGGGCACGGCCAAGGGGCTCGCGCGGGTCTATGCCGGCGTCGGCTCGTTCATCGTCTACTCGACACAACCGGGGAACGTCGCGCTCGACGGCACGGGGCGGAATAGCCCCTTCACGAAGGCGCTTCTCCAGTATCTGCCGCTCGCGGGCGCCGACGTGCATGCGGTCATGCGGCGCGTGCGTGCGGACGTGCAGAAAGAGACGAACGAGGAGCAGATTCCCTGGGAGAACTCCTCGCTCATCGACGAGGTGGCCTTTCCCGCAGTCGGTGCCCCGCCACCCGCGTCGCCACGCGTGGCCGATGCGCCCGCGGCTGCTCCACGCTCGGAGCCGCGCGGGATGCCGCCAGCGGTCGTGCAGCAGTATCACTACGTCACAGGCCTCGATCCGAAAGGCGACAACTTCCTGGCGCTCAGAACCGGGCCGACGCCTGCGGATGTACGCATTGCCACGATGGGTCCGGATACGCTGCTGAAAGTGCATGAGAGCCGGGGCCCCTGGCGACGCGTCGAGCTCATCGACGGCATGGGCGGCTGGGCGCACAGCAACTGGATTGCCTGCTGCCGCTCGGTTGCCGTACCGCGACCGCAGCCGGCGGCGGTCCCTGTCCCCGCGCCGCGGCCGCCGTCGTCGACCACGGCACCGCCGGCGGCCGTGACGAGCTGCGACGAGCTCTGGTTCCGCCGCAATGTCATCTGGCATAGCCACGGATACTGCTTCACCACGACACGTGCGCGCCAGGTCTTCGATACGTCCTCGTGCTTCCGTGATCAGGCGACCGCACGCGCGGCGATGTCGCCGGCAAATCGCGCCGCCGTCGATGCCCTTCAGGCGCGCGAGCGCGAGCTCGGCTGTCGGTGATCGGCCGCTCATGAACCCAGACGAGATCATTGCGGCGCTCGGCATGAGGCCCCACCCGGAGGGCGGGCATTTTGTCGAGACCTGGCGGCATGTCGCGGCTGACGGCGGGCGCGGCGCGGGAACAGCGATCTACTATCTGCTGCAAGCCGGAGAGCGCTCGCACTGGCACCGTGTCGATGCGGCCGAGATCTGGCACTGGTACGCGGGCGCGCCGCTCGATCTGGCGCTGTCGGCTGACGGGCAATCGCTGGCAGTGTCGGTGCTCGGCAATGATCTTGCTGCCGGCGCGCGGCCTCAGGTGCTCATACCGGCCGGCATGTGGCAGAGCGCGGCGAGCACCGGAGCCTGGACGCTCGTCGGGTGCACGGTGAGCCCGGCTTTCGAGTTCGGCGGCTTCGAGATGGCGCCACCCGGCTGGACGCCAGGGCGCGCGCGAGGCTGAGGCGCCGCGTTGCTCTTACTTCAGCGCGATCCGGCGCGTGACCAGCACGGCCTCGTCGATGGTTGCGGCGTTGAGGGTCGCCTCGCTGTAGCCGGCGGGCGTGAAGGCATAGGTACCGCGCCGCCACGACCACGCGCCGCGATAGTGCGTGCCGCGACGCACGATAATGCCGACGGGATTGGCGGCTTCGGCGGCACAGCCCGCGGCGCTGAGAGCAGCGTCCGTGCCGAGCGCGACCAGAAGCTGTTCTTCCATGACGGCTGCTGACATGCAGCATCT
>CAUJKI010000374.1 GCA_963205015.1 Pseudomonadota bacterium | reverse complement strand
TGGGCGCCGGTATAGGCATTGATGAAGTGTGCGAAGGCAAAGTGCATCCCGAGATGGGCTGCGAACGACGCCCCGCCCGTCGATGAGCCGAGCACCCACATCTGAGGCGCTGTCGGCCCCACGGGATTGGCAATCTCGCCGTGGAGCGGATGGCCGTCCGGCACCGTGCCCTTGAAGATCGCCGACAGCTCCATGAGCTGCCGGACAAAGCCTTCCTCGCTGTCCATGGGCTTGCCGTCGAACAGCACGCGCGCCGTGCGCGGGTGCCCGCCCGGTGCGCGACCGAGCCCGAGATCGACGCGGCCCGGATAGAGCGCCTCGAGCATCTTGAATTGTTCGGCAATCTTGAAACTCGAGTAGTAGGGCAGCATGATGCCGCCCGTACCGATGCGAATGCGCTCGGTCTCTGCGCCCAGTCGCGCAAGCAGGATCTCCGGGCTCGCATCGGCAAGCCCGAGCAGGCCGTGGTGCTCGGCGAGCCAGTAGCGGTGGTAGCCAAGTTTGTCTGCGAGACGCGCGAGCTCGATCGTCGACTGGATCGCCTCGGCCGGTGTGGCACCGCCGATGATCGGCGACTGGTCGAGCACCGAGACAGGAAAATCCGCCATCAGGCCTTCGCCGGCTTCTTGACGTACGCTTCGACTGGCCCGCCTGCTTCCTTCCAGCCTTTGAAGCCGCCGAGGATGTGCGCAACAGGCCTCAGGCCCATATCCTGCGCGGTCTTGGCTGCGAGGGCCGAGCGCATGGCACCGGCGCAGAAGAAGACGAACTTCTTATCCTCGGCAAAGACCGGCTTGAAATATGGGCTTGCGGGGTCGATCCAGAATTCGAGCATGCCACGCGTCGCATGAAAGGCGCCGGGCACCTTGCCGTCGCGCTCGAGCTCTCGCGGATCGCGGATATCGACAAGGACGATATCCGGGTTGCCGTGCAGCTTGATTGCTTCCTCGGGCGGGATTTCCTCGATCTGCTTCTTGGCCTCTTTGACCATGGTCATGACACTGTTGGTGATCGTCTGGGCCATCATTCGGCTCCTCATTGATGGTGCTATGGACACGCGTTGAGAGGACGATGGCATTGCCTGATGCGGACGGCAAGTGCGCCGTCCTGCGCGTGCCGAGGCGCATCCATGCACTTGACGTCGAGTTGCAAGCGGGCTTAACACCCGAAGTGGTTGATGGAGATGCCTGATGAGCACCGCCTACGACAGCAGCAACATCTTCGCCAAGATCATTCGCGGCGAGCTACCGGCCCATACGGTTTACGAGGATAGCGATACGCTCGCGTTCATGGACATCATGCCACGCTCGCGAGGGCACACGCTGGTGATCCCGAAGACGCCGGCGCGCAACATCCTCGACGCAAGCCCGGCACAGCTCGCGGCCTGCCTCGCGACGGCGCAGAAGGTCGGCCGCGCGGCCATGAAGGCCTTCGACGCCGACGGCGTCACGCTGCAGCAGTTCAACGAGCAGGCGGGCGGGCAGGTCGTGTTCCATCTCCACTTTCACGTGCTGCCGCGCTGGAGCAGCCAGAAGCTGCAGCCGCACACGGGCCAGATGGAGAAGCCCGAGGTGCTCGCGGCCAATGCCGAGAAGCTGCGCCAGGCACTGCAGACCTAAGGCGCCGTCGATACCGCTGCCGGGTGGAGGGTCCGCGCCGAACGCAGCATGGCTTGCGCTGTGAGAATGCCGATCACGGTTACGATCGCCCCAGCGAATATGTCCACGAGGTGGTGGCCACCGTGGATGAGGATGCCGGGAAGGATCATGAGATTGAGCGCCAGCGCGCCAACGCGGAGATATGGAATGGTCCGCGCCGCATAGATGGCAAGCAGGGCCATGACCGTATGGTATGACGGCGCCGCCACCAGCCCCAGCGAGTCTTGAGCCGAGATCCGCACCGGCCCCTCCGCGGCGCGTCGCAGAAGCTCGAGGCCATATGAGGAGCCCACGATCGGGCGCAGTCGCGCTTCGACATCGGCGTCTATGGCATAGACCGTCGTTGTGCCGAATGAAGGAAACAGCCCCCATACAGCAATAGTCATGAGAGTTGTGGTCACTGTCGCCAGCATGAACACATGGAGCTCGTGTGTCCGGTTGCTGAAGCCCAGCACAAGCACAAGCAATGTGAACTGGACGAACGATGACATGTACGCATAACGCGTCGTCTCGGCGAGCCAGGGACGATCCGCAGCGAACGCCAGAAGGTCCGGCCAATGAAAGCCGAGCATTCTGTCGATGCTCATGAGCCAGGGATCAATGGGTGCGCGCCAGATCGGCAGAAGCTGATACGTGAATGCCGATGCGGCAATCGTGAACAGCAAAAAGCTTGCGGTGGCGATGAGCGTGTTCGCAAGATGATCGCCGCGTCCCGCATACCGATAGAACAAGCCGAGTGCCAGAATGGCTCCGGTGAACAACGAGGCCGCCACATACTCGAACCAGACGACGGGAATAGCGCGCCATACGATCGCAGCCAGGTTGACCGCCGCGAGCGCCAATGCGGTCGTAAGCATGAACCGCTCCGCCAGCATCAGCGGCGCGGCATCAAGTACTTTTTTACCAACTCGCATACCCCACACCCTCGGCATCAGGTGGCGCAAGCTAACCCGAGGTCATTGCCAATCCGTTAGCCTTCGGCGCAGCCGACTTCGGCTAACCAAGCACGGCATGGAGAAACAGGAGCGCCAGGGTGCCCATCGCGACGCCGGCCCCAAGGCTCTTGCGGAACGCAAAGAAGGCCGCGATGCCGATGACCGCGGCACCGTAGCGTGTCGGCGCGCTCATAGCCGCCAGTGCCCCGGTCGGAAAGACGACGATGCGCGCAACGAGACCTGCGACGATCGCCGAGGACACCGCACGCACCCAGACGAAAACCTGGCTGTTCGGATCGAGATCGCGGCCGATGAGCGCGCCGGCCCAGCGCCAGGGCTCGCTCGCCATGAAGCCCGCAATGAAGAACGGCAGGTAGCCGCCCCACATGCCCCACACACCGGGCAGGCTGCTCATGACCGCCTCCATCGGCCGAACGCCCAAGCGATCGTGCCACCGACGAGGCCGGTCACGAGAAGATCGAAGCCTGGCATCCAGATGTAGGCCGGTGGGGCGAAGAGGACACCTGCCACGATGGCGAAGTAATCGGCGCGGGAGCGCGCCGTCTCGATCATGGCGAGGAGAAACGTCAGCGGCATCGTGAAGAGCAGCGCCGCAGCCATCCACGACGGGACGGCGCCGGCGGCAAGATAGCCGAGGGCGGTCGATGCGAGCGTACCCGCGAGGACGCCAGCGCCCATGCCGAGGTAGTAGACGAGCCGCACCTCGGCCGGTGCCGTCGGCAATCGCCGCAATCCTTCGATCCACACGGTCACGGCGACGAAGTGCACGACCAGGAGCTCATGCCAGCGCGGCCCGCCGTGCCCGCGAAGCCATGGCATGATCACGACCGTCATGGGCAGGAAGCGCACGGCCGTCAGACTGACGGCCAGAGCCGCGGCCGCGAGCGACGCACCGCGGGCAGCATGATCGGCGAGCACGACCTGCGCCGGCAGGGCCTGAAGGAAGATTGGCAGTGCGAGCGCCTGGCCGAGCGTCAACCCGACCTCACGCGCGAAGGCGCCATAGCCGAGAATGCCCGCGTAGAGCACGAGCGCGGGCACGCTATACAGGGCGAGCGTCCCACGCCAAAAGGCACGCATGCGCGTCATCGGCTCGGGCAATCCGGGAGGCTCGGTCATAAAGAGAGCGCCCGTTTCGCTTCCCCCGCGCCGAAGGGGGAGACGTTAGGGGTGGAAGGAATCTCTACCGCTGCTGTTCTGCAGTCCCCCACTCTTAACCTCCCCCTCGAGGGGGGAGGAGCGAGTGGGAGGCGCGCTATGCCACTCTTGCCGAGAGCCATGGATATGAAGTCCGAACATGAAAATGCCCGCCTGCCGGCGGGCATTTCCTTGTCTACGTCGTACTCAGCGGGGTCTCAATCGTCTTTCCGCCGCCGCGGCACGCTCGGCACGGCACCAGACGGCTTCTTCGGACCGGAGAGCGAGCGCTTCGGCCCAGCGCCGACCAGCGCATCTGCCGGAGGATCATCGTCGACGATATCATCGTCGTCATCGTCCTCCTCGTCGGCCTTGGCCTTGGCCAGCTTCGCCGCAGGATCGGCCGGCAGATACTCGAACGCCAGCTTCGCATCCTCGCCGTCGCCCGCGGTCGTGATCTTGACGATCCCGCCATGCTCGAGCTTGCCGAAGAGGAGCTCTTCGGCGAGCGGCTTCTTGATGTACTCCTGGATGACACGCGCCATCGGGCGGGCGCCGAACTTCTCGTCGTAGCCCTTGGTCACCAGCCACTTCGTCGCACCCTCGCCGAGCTCGATCGTCACACCGCGATCGGCAAGCTGTGCCTCGAGCTGGAAGACGAACTTCTCGACGACCTTGGTGATGACCTCCTGAGGCAGCCCGTTGAAGGCCACGACCGCATCGAGGCGGTTGCGGAACTCCGGCGTGAACAGCCTGTTGATCGCCTCGGTATCATCGCCCTCGCGCTTCGTGCGATTGAAGCCGATCGCCGCCTTGGCCATGTCGGACGCGCCCGCATTCGTCGTCATGATGAGGATGACGTTGCGGAAGTCGACCTGCTTGCCGTTGTGGTCGGTCAGCTTGCCGTGGTCCATGACCTGCAGAAGGATGTTGAACAGGTCCGGATGCGCCTTCTCGATCTCGTCGAGCAGGAGGACGCTGTGCGGATGCTGGTCGATCCCGTCGGTCAGGAGACCGCCCTGGTCGAAGCCGACATAGCCCGGCGGCGCACCGATGAGACGCGAGACCGTGTGCTTCTCCATGTACTCGGACATGTCGAAGCGCAGGAGCTCGATGCCCATGAGACTCGCGAGCTGCTTGGCCACCTCGGTCTTGCCAACGCCAGTCGGCCCCGAAAAGAGGTAGCAGCCGATCGGCTTCTCCGGCTCGCGCAGCCCCGCGCGGGCGAGCTTGATCGCGCTCGACAGCGCCGTGATGGCAGCGTCCTGGCCGAAGACGACGCGCTTCAGGTCCTTCTCGAGGTTCGACATGACCTCGGCATCGGACTTGGAGACGGTCTTCGGGGGAATGCGCGCCATCGTGGCGATGGTCGCCTCGATCTCGCTGACGCCGATCTTCTTCTTGCGCTTGCCTTCCTCGACCAGCATCTGGCTGGCGCCTGTCTCGTCGATGACGTCGATCGCCTTGTCGGGAAGCTTGCGGTCGTGGATGTACTTGGCCGACAGCTCAACCGCAGCCTTGATCGCTCCGCGCGTGTACTTGAGCTTGTGGAAGTTCTCGAAGTACGGCTTCAGACCCTTCAGGATCTCGATCGTATCCTCGACCGTGGGCTCCTTGACGTCGATCTTCTGGAAGCGCCGGACAAGCGCCCGATCCTTCTCGAAGTGCTGGCGGTACTCCTTGTAGGTCGTCGAGCCGATGCACCGCACCGCCCCCGACTGAAGCGCGGGCTTCAGCAGGTTCGAGGCGTCCATTGCGCCGCCCGACGTGGCGCCGGCGCCGATCACGGTGTGGATTTCGTCGATGAAGAGGATCGCACCCGGATAGGCCTCGACCTCCTTCATGACGGCCTTGAGCCGCTCCTCGAAATCGCCGCGGTAGCGCGTGCCCGCGAGCAGCGCACCCATATCGAGCGCGAAGATCGTCGCGTCGCGCAGCACCTCGGGCACCTCACCACGAATGATTTTCCGTGCAAGGCCCTCCGCGATCGCGGTCTTGCCGACGCCGGGATCGCCGACGAACAGCGGGTTGTTCTTCTGGCGCCGGCAGAGCACCTGGATGGTACGCAGCACCTCGGGCAACCGTCCGATCAGCGGATCGATCTTGCCGTCGCGCGCCTTCTTGTTGAGGTTGACGCAGTAGGTATTGAGCGCGTCGGCGCCGGCCTTCTTGTCGCCGGTCGCACCCTCGCCACTGCCCTCCTCGTCGACACCACGCACATGGCGCGGCTCGTTCATGCCCGGCCTCTTGGCGATGCCGTGGCTGATGTACTGGACGGCGTCGAAGCGCGTCATCTCCTGCTCCTGCAGGAAGAACGCCGCATGGCTCTCGCGCTCGGCGAAGAGCGCGACCAGCACCTGCGCGCCCGTCACCTCCTCGCGGCTCGAAGACTGGACGTGCACCACCGCACGGTGAATGACGCGTTGGAAGGCCGTCGTCGGCGCCGCCTCGACCGTGTTCTTCGACACGTGCATGTCGAGCTCCTCGTCGAGGAACTCCGTCACGCGGCGGCGGATCTTCTCGATGTCGACGTTGCAGGCGCGCATGACGCCCGCGGCATCCGCATCATCGAGCAGCGCCAGCAGCAGATGCTCGAGCGTTGCATATTCATGCGACCGCTCGTTGGCATACTCGAGCGCGCGGTGGAGGGCCTGTTCGAGGCTTTGCGAGAAGGATGGCAAGGGAGTCCTATTCCTTTTCCATGGTGCACTGCAACGGATGCTGGTTCTGGCGTGCGAAGTCCATCACCTGGGCAACCTTCGTCTCAGCGATCTCGTACGTGTACACCCCACATATGCCGACACCTTTGTGGTGAACGTGCAGCATGATCCGGGTGGCATCTTCCCGCCCTTTATTGAAGAAACGCTCAAGTACATGGACGACGAACTCCATGGGAGTGTAGTCGTCGTTCAGCAGCAGCACCTTGTACAGGCTCGGCCGCTTCGTCTTGGGACGGGTCTTGGTGACGAGACCGGTTTTGCCCTCGCCGTCGCCACCTTCGCCGCCCGCTCCGTTTCCGTTCTTGCCCGCCATCGTCAGTTGAATTCGATCCAGCATTCCCGAGCCCCAGCGCTTCCCAACCATGAAAGCCCTAACCGGCACGCATCGCGGCCCCGGCCGCGGATTTCCTGCTACCCGCATTCTAAGGGCAGCGCGCGCGGGACTGCAATTCGTTCGATGGTGCAGGACTGCCAGCGCATCACGTCTTCGCGATCTGGCTGGCAGCCGGAATGCCCCGTTCACGTTTCGCCTCACCTAATCTGGTGTCGCCATCCAACAAAATAAAGGCCACCCGGCGATGCACCCTCCGCCCATCGAGGCAGCAACCGGGGCCATGCGCCCTGAGTGGCACGATTCGCTTGCCCGAAGCGGCGCTCTTGACCCGCGGCCCGGGATGGCATTCTGATCCCCTCAGCGCCCACCGAACCCCGGAATCATTCAAATGAAATATGTGATCGACCCGCCGCGCCAGGCGGCCCTGCCCATCCGCGGCTCGTCCGACCTCTTTCCGGTGCACCGCATTTACTGCATCGGCCGCAACTATGCCGAGCACGCCCGCGAGATGGGGCATGATCCCAACAAGGAGCCGCCCTTCTTCTTCCAGAAGAACCCGGACAACCTGCGCACGGATGGAAAGTTTCCCTATCCGCCCGGGACGTCGGACGTTCACTTCGAGATCGAGATGATCGCGGCGCTGAAGTCCGGCGGAAAGGACATCAAGCCGGCGGATGCGCTTTCGCACGTCTGGGGCTACGGCATCGGCCTCGACATGACCCGGCGCGATCTCCAGGGCGAGGCCAAGAAGCTGGGGCGTCCCTGGGAGATCGGCAAGGCCTTCGAGTATTCAGCTCCCGCGACGGCGCTCATTCCAGCGAGCGAGATCGGCCATCCGACCGCCGGCGCCATCTGGCTCGACGTGAACGGCAAGCGCCGCCAGTCGGGCGACCTCAATCAGATGATCTGGGATATCCCGGGCCAGATCGCCTACATTTCGACGCTCTTCGAGCTCAAGGCCGGCGATATCATCATGACAGGCACGCCGTCCGGCGTTGGGGCGATCGTCAAGGGCGACAAGCTGCACGGGCACGTCGACGGCGTGGGCGATCTCCACGTCGAGGTCGTCTAGGCGCCCTCGCGGGGAGCCGCCGAGGTGGCGATGGTTGTGTTCTGGTGGTCACCCGGCATCGGGGATCCGACCTTCGCCGGCTGGCTGACGGTCGTCCTATATTTCGTGACGGCCTTCTGGTGCTGGCGTGTGGCCGGTGAAATCACATCCGACGGACGCGCACAGAGATCGGAGGAACGCGCATGGCGCGTCCTCACACTCTTGTTTGTGGCCCTCGGGATCAACAAGCAGCTCGATCTCCAGTCCGCGCTCACCCAGATCGGGCGCGTGATGGCCTTTCACTACGGCTGGTACGAAGACCGCCGCACCGTGCAGATCGCCTTCGTCGGCCTTGTCGCCGTTGTCTGCCTGCTGGCCGCAATTGCGCTGCTGCTCATGTTCCGGAATGCGCCGGCCGCGACGTGGCTGGCAGCCGTTGGTACGATCGCCATCCTGCTGTTCGTCCTGATACGCGCAGCGTCCTTCCATCATATCGACCAGTTTATCGGCAAGCGCGTGCTCGGTCTGCGCTGGAACTGGATCCTGGAAATGGGCGGCATCCTACTTGTCCTGCTCGCGGCCCACTGGCGACGAACCCGGATCGCCGCCAAAGGCTAGGCTCCGGATCGGCCTCTTCGGTTTCACCCATCGGCGCGCACCTGCTACAAGGGGCACGAGCTGAACTTTGCGCCCGAGGCGGCGCGCCGGAGGAACTGTGCCCATGTCCAGCCCGAGCGTCCCCAAAAGCCAGCGCCGCGTGGTCCTCGCCAACCGCCCGGCAGGTGAGCCATCGGGGCAGGACTTCCGCGTCGAGGAAGCCCCCGTGCCGGAGCCCGGGCCAGGCCAGATCCTCGTCCGCGCCATCTACCTCTCGCTCGATCCCTATATGCGCGGACGGATGCGCGACGTGGTCTCCTATGCGCCGGTCGTTCAGATCGGCGAGGTCATGCCCGGCGGCATCGTCGGCGAGGTCGTGAAGTCGAACCATCCCGCCTACAAGATCGGCGACATCGTGGAGGAGCGCCTCGGCTGGCAGGAATACGGCGTCAGCAGCGGTACGGCGCGCAAGATCGACCCTTCCGTGGCACCGATCTCGACTGCCAACGGCATTCTCGGCATGCCGGGCCTCACCGCCTACTTCGGTCTCTTTGAAGTCGGCCAGCCTAAACCGGGCGACACAGTCGTCGTCTCGGCGGCATCGGGGGCCGTCGGCCAGGTCGTCGGCCAGCTCGCCAAGCTCGCGGGCTGCCGCGTCGTCGGCATCGCGGGCGGCCCGAAGAAATGCGCATTCGTCACGGAAGAACTCGGCTTCGACGCGTGCGTCGACTACAAGGCCGGCGGCGACCTCGCGGCCGCGATCAAAGCCGCCTGCCCCGATGGCGTCGACGTCTATTTCGACAATGTCGGCGGGCCGGTCACCGACGCAGTGATCGCCAACATCAACTTCTGGGCCCGCGTCGCCATCTGCGGCTCCATCTCGCAGTACAATTCGGACACGACTGAACTCGGCCCGCGCACGCCGGGCTTCTTCGTTGGCCGCCGTGTGACCTCACGCGGCTTCATCGTGTCGGACTTCCTGACGCGCTTCCCCTTTGCGATGGCACGTCTCGGCAAATGGGTGCGCGCCGGCAAGCTCAGGTACCGCGAGGACATCGTCGAGGGCGGCATCGCCAAGGCGCCGGAGGCCTTCATCGGCCTGCTCAAGGGCGAGAACTTCGGCAAGCTCCAGGTTCGTGTCGCCCCCGAGCCAGCCAGCCTTCCGAGACATTGAAACGCGGGTGAACAGCACGGCGGATCCCGGCATGAACGCTGCGCGAAAACCTGAGATCCTTGCGATCGGCGAACCGATGGTCGAGTTCAACCAGGCCGGCGAGCCGGGCTCGCGCGAGTATCTGCAGGGCTTCGGCGGCGATACCTCCAACTTCGCCATCGCTGCAGCGCGCCAGGGCGCCCGGGCCGCATACTTCTCGCGCCTCGGCGACGACATCTACGGCCAGATGCTGCGCGAACTGTGGGCGCGCGAAAGCGTCGATGCGAGCGCCGTTGAGAACGATCAGGATGCCTTTACGGGCATCTATTTCGTGACCCACGGCCCGAATGGCCACCAGTTCTCGTTCTTCCGCACCGGATCGGCTGCGAGCCGCATGCACCCGAGCCACCTCCCGCTCGATCTGCTGCGGGCTGCGCGCGTGCTGCATCTCTCGGGCATCTCTTTCGCCATCTCGGCGACCGCCGCCGACACGTGCTATGCAGCCATCGAAGCCGCGCGGGCTGCCGGCGTCCTGGTCTCGTTCGACACGAACCTGCGCCTGAGGCTCTGGTCGAAGGACCGGGCGCGGGCCGTCATGACCGACGTCATCGGTCTCAGCGACATCTGCCTGCCGAGCTATGACGATATCGTCGTCATCACCGGGCTCACCGACCCGGACGCGCTCGTCGATTTCTGCCTCGATCGCGGGGCGCGTACGGTCGCGCTCAAGCTCGGCGCAGAAGGCGCGATCGTTGCTGACCGGGACCAGCGGATCAGGCTCGCACCGCATCCCTGCAGGCCGGTCGACGCCACGGGAGCCGGCGACACCTTCGGCGGTGCCTTCGTTGCCCGTCTTCTCGCCGGCGATGACCTTGCTGCTGCCGGTCGCTATGCGACAGTTGCCGCCGCACTCTCGACGGAGGCGTATGGCGCTGTCGAACCCATTCCGACCGCGGACAAGGTTCGCCGCGCCCTCGAGGGAGGAGAAGAATGACCGCGCTCAAACCCAATGCCCCAGGCTGGCGCGAGCAGGCCATCATTCCGGTCCTGACCGTGCGCAAGGCGGCGAACGCAGCACGCGCGGCAGCAGTTCTCGCCGAAAGCGGCCTCAAGTTCATCGAGGTGACACTGCGCACGCCCGAGTCGCTCGCGGCGATCCGCGCGATGACCGCTGCCAATACCGGCGCGATCATCGGCGCCGGCAGCATCCGCGTGCCGCGCGACATCGACGATGCGATCGCGGCCGGCGCCCAGTTCCTCGTTTCGCCGGGGCAAACCGACACACTCCTCAAGGCCGGCCTCGCGGCCCCCGTACCATTCATTCCTGCTGCTGCTACGCCTGCGGAGATGATGCGGGCCATGGAGGCGGGCTTTCCCGTCGTGAAATTCTTCCCCGCTGAAGCCTCCGGCGGGATCAAGGCGTTAAGCGCCGTCCTGGCGCCGCTCCATGACATCGCCATCATGCCGACAGGCGGCATCACGCCCGCCAATGCGCTGGACTATCTCAAGATTCCCAACGTCGTCGCAGTCGGAGGCTCATGGATGGTCAAGGCCGACGACCTCGATGCCGGCCGCTTCGATGAGGTCGCCGCGCTCGCCCGCGAGGCAGCAGCGCTCGGCCGCCGACGCGGCTGAGGGCATTCAAGTATTGATCCATCGCAACGACCCTGGCGTACTGCCACCGTATCTAGATGACGTTTGATCGGGCGCAGCGAGCTCTTCGCTGCAAATTGCTCCCCAGGCGCCCTTCGAGGCGCGAGATCAGACCCAATCCTGGCATCAACCTGGAGCCCGAATGCCGGACCGAAGCGATTTTGTTCCATCCGACAAGCCTTGGCACGCCCGGCCCGCCGACAATGTCATCGCCGACCTCGCCACCAAGCGCGAGGGTCTCACCGCAGCGGAGGCCGCAACCCGCCTGGAGCGCCACGGCCCCAATGCCCTGCCCGTCGGCGCACGAAAGTCGCTTCTGAGGCGGTTCCTCCTGCAATTCCACAACGTGCTGATCTACGTCATGATTGCCGGCGCAGTGATCACGGCGCTGCTCGGTCACACTACAGATACCGCCGTCATTCTCTCGGTCATCATCATCAATGCCGTCATCGGCGTCATCCAGGAGAACAAGGCGGAAGCCGCACTCGACGCCATCCGCGACATGATCAGCCCGCGCGCCTCCGTACTGCGCGAAGGTCATCGCGTAGCGACCGATGCTGCAAAGCTCGTCCCTGGCGACATTCTGCTGCTCGAGGCCGGCGACCGCGTAACGGCCGACGTGCGTCTCATCAAGGCGCGCAACCTGCGCATCGACGAGGCGATCCTGACGGGTGAATCCGTCGCCGTGACCAAGGGGACGGACCTCGCAGCCGAAGCGGCCGCTCTCGGCGACCGTCGATCCATGGCCTACTCGGGCACGCTCGTCACGGCCGGGCAGGGCGCCGGCGTCATCGTCGCGACGGGACCGCATTCGGAAATCGGGCGCATCAGCGCCCTTCTGAGCCGCGTCGAGCAACTCGAGACGCCGCTCATCCGGCAGATGAACCAGTTCGCGCGCCAGCTCACGGTCGCCATTCTGGCGCTCTGTGCGGCCACGTTCTTCTTCGCGGTGTTCGCGCGCGACTATGCGCTCGATCTCGCCTTCCTCGCGGTCGTCAGCATGGCCGTCTCCGCCGTACCGGAAGGCCTGCCGGCCGTGATGACGATCACGCTGGCGATCGGCGTGCAGCGCATGGCGGCGCGCAATGCCATTATCCGGCACCTGCCCGCCGTCGAAACGCTCGGCTCGGTCTCGACCATCTGCTCCGACAAGACCGGCACGCTCACGCGCAACGAGATGAGCGTGACGCGCATCGTGCTCGCCGACCGCGCCTATGACATCGGCGGTGTGGGATACGCGCCGAAGGGTGGCTTCAGCCTCGACGGAAAAGAAGCGGACCCGACAGCGGATGCGGCACTCATGAGCGCCGCTCGCACGGCCATCCTCTGCAATGATGCGGCCCTGCACGAGCGCGCCGGCGCGTGGTCCGTCGACGGAGATCCCATGGAAGGGGCGCTGATGGCCTTCGGCCTCAAAGCCGGTTTCGAACACGAGCAGCTCGTCAAATCTCTGCCTCGCCTCGATGAGATTCCTTTCGATGCCGCTCATCGCTACATGGCGACGCTTCACCATAGCCACGACGGGGCGGTGTTTGCCTGCGTCAAGGGCGCCCCTGAGCGGGTGCTCGACATGTGCCGCGCCCAGGCGTCCGGCGAGGGCACCGCGTCGCTCGACAAGGCCTACTGGCTGAAAGCCGTCGACAAGCTCGCCGGCAACGGCCAGCGCGTCCTCGCACTCGCCTCGCTCACCCTGCCGCGCGACAAACGCACCCTCGACTTCGGCGATATCGATGAGGGCCTGAGGCTCGACGGCCTCGTCGGACTGATCGACCCGCCCCGTCCCGAAGCCATTGCTGCCGTCGCCGAGTGCCGCAGTGCCGGCATCACCGTCAAGATGATCACGGGCGATCATGCCGCGACGGCCGGCGCGATCGCGGGCCAGCTCGGCCTTGCGGCCAGCACCAGAGCCGTCACCGGCCGCGATCTCGACACCGTGGACGACGTGACGCTCCGCACGCTGGCGGCGGAAACGAGCGTCTTTGCCCGCACGAGCCCCGAGCACAAGCTGCGTCTCGTCGAGGCCCTGCAGGCGGACGGCGATGTCATCGCCATGACCGGCGACGGCGTCAACGACGCCCCGGCGCTGAAGCGGGCCGATGTCGGCGTCGCCATGGGGCGCAGCGGCACCGAAGCGGCCAAGGAGGCCGCCGACATGGTGCTGGCCGACGACAACTTCGCCTCGATCGTCGCCGCCGTGCGCGAAGGGCGGACCGTCTACGACAATCTGACGAAGGTCATCGGCTGGACGCTGCCAACCAATGGCGGCGAGTTCCTGATCGTCGTCGCTGCCATCATCTTCGGCATCACGCTGCCCATGACACCGGCCCAGATTCTCTGGATCAACATGGTCACTACTGTCGGCCTCGGCCTCGTGCTCGCCTTCGAGCCGGCCGAACCCGACATCATGCAGCGTCCGCCACGCGCTTCCGACGCGCCGATCCTTTCCCCCTTCCTGCTCTGGCGGGTCGTTTTCGTCTCATGCCTCTTTGCGATCGGGGCGCTTGGTATCTTCGCCTGGGCACTCAGCCGCGGCCTCGGCGTCGAGACGGCGCGAACCATGGTGGTCAACACGGTCGTGGTGCTGGAGCTTTTCTATCTGTTCTCGGTCAGATACCTCTATGGGGCATCGCTGACGTGGCGCGGTATCCTCGGAACACCGGCCGTGCTCATCGGCATCGCCGTCACCGTCGGCCTGCAAACGTCCTTCACCTACCTCCCCTCGATGCAGTACCTCTTTCAGACCACGAGCATCGGTTTCCTGGAGGGCTTGGCCATCATCGCCACGGGTATCGCCCTGTTCGGCGTCCTCGAGATCGAGAAGCGCATCGGCCGCGCACTCTTCCCGACCTTCCGGCCAGGCGCTACCCAACTTGAACTACGGACCACGTGACACCGCGCCCCGCGTCACGTATCGACAGGCTTCAGACGAAAGGGACCCCGATCATGGCCTACAGATCCATTCTGGTGCATCTCAACAATGAAGGCCGCGTCAAGCGCCTGATGGGCGCGGCGATGCAGCTCGCGCTCCCGTCGAATTCCCATGTCACCGGGCTGTTCGTCGTGCCCGCCGCACCGGCGAAGTCGCCACTGTTGCCGATGATCTCCGGAAGTGCCATCGCCAGCGCCCTCGACGCCTACCGCAAGAGCGGCGAGGGCATCTGGAGGGCATTCGACGAGGCCATCGGCGGACAACCGGTCGTCGGCGAATGGCGCCTCTACCAGGCGAAGCGCCCAGGATATGTCGAGGCCGTTCTCGATCATGCGCGTCCGGCCGACGTCGTCGTCACTGCGCAGAAGGAGAATGACTGGGACTACGCCGACATGTTCGACGTGCCCGACTGGCTCGCCATGGAGAGCGGCCGGCCGGTGCTCATCGTGCCCAAGGCGGGCGAGATTGCCTCGATCGGTGAGCGCATCCTGGTCGCGTGGAACAACAGCCGCGAGGCGGCGCGCGCCCTCTTCGACGCACTGCCGCTGCTGCAAAAGGCGAGCGAGGTGATCGTCCTCTCCGTCGAGGAGAGCAGCAAACCCGAGGCCACGAGCGAGATCGCCGGCGCCGAGATCGGCGCGACGCTCGCCCGCCACGGCGTCAAGGTCACGGTCCAGCAGGCGAAGCCGGGGCGCGGCGATGCGGGTGTGGAGCTGCTCGCCCAGGTCGCGGCCCATCGGGCCGACCTTCTGGTCATGGGCTGCTTTGGCCGCTCGCGCCTCAGGGAGTTCGTCCTCGGCGGCGCCTCGCGTCACGTTCTTCAGAACGCGACCGTACCGGTCCTCATGTCGCACTGAGCGCACTGACGGCGGCGCTCTGCGCCGTTGCGCAATCCCATGGGGCGGGCCGCGTGTCCGCCCTTTTTCGCGTGCCGCAGAGGGCACGTCTGCACACCTTCCATATTTTGATGCTGGTACTGAGCACTACCATTTGCGATGATAGCTCCCAAAAAATACCGTCAGAATGCAGGATGAATGGGAGCATCCAGATGAGCGAGCGGCCGCCGGTCACTGACTGGCTGACGGACTGGGATCACCTCGATCCGCAATGGATCGACGACCCTTTTCCGATCTGGGAGCGGATCCGCGCCGCTCAATGTCCGATCGCCCACACCGACCGCTATCGCGGCGCTTACCTGCCGACGCGCTACGCCGACATCCGCGAGATCGCCTACGACCCTGAGCACTTCTCCTCGCGCCAGGTGGTCGTGCGCGACAGCCAGCCCGTAACGGGCGGCGGCGCGCCGCCAATCACGTCCGATCCGCCGCGCCACCGCACGGCACGCATGGTTCTGCTGCCGCCGTTCACGCCGCAGGCCATCGAAAAATTGAGACCCAAGGCCCGTGCCATCTGCAATGAGCTGATCGACGCCTTCGCCGACAAGCCCGGCTGCGACGCTGCCGTCGACTATGCCCAGCACATTCCGGTACGGGTCATTGCGACGATGCTCGGCATTCCGGAGAGCGACGGTGACCGCTTCCGCAAATGGATTCACGAGATCCTCGAACTCGGCACTACCGATGATGCCGTGCTCCAGCGTGGCTTGAACGAGATCACGGAATACTTCGCTGGCCACATGGCAATGCGCCGCGAGACCCCCGGCGACGACCTCATCAGCTATCTCCTGCGCGCCAGATATCCGGACGGAGAGCCTTTCAAGCCGAACCACGTGCTCGGCAGTCTGCGGCTCCTGCTCGTCGCCGGCATCGATACGACCTGGAGCGGCATCGGATCATCGATCTGGCATCTCGCGCGCACGCCCGCCGACCGCGAGCGGCTCGTCCGCGAGCCCGAGCTGATCCCGACAGCCATCGAGGAATTCCTGCGCGCTTATGCCCCTGTAACCATGGCGCGTGTCGTCGCCAAGGAGACCTCCGTCAACGGGTGCACCTTCGCGGAAGGCCAGATGGTCCTGCTGTCCTTCCCCGCCGCCAACCGCGACCCCGAAGCCTTCCCCGATGCCGACAAGGTCATCGTCGACCGTCAGGAGAACCGCCACGCCGCATTCGGCCTCGGCATCCATCGCTGCGTCGGATCGAACCTCGCACGGATGGAGATGACGGTGGCGATCGAGGAGTTGCTGCGCCGCTGCCCCGAATTCCGCCTTGCGGGAAACGTGGCCTGGTCGCACGGCACGGTCCGTGGTCCGCGTCGCCTGCCGATAGCCTTCAAGTAGCCCCGCGCGTCGCCGGTCGTGTCCGCGATGCCGCGACGGGGTGGCGCAGCGGCTTATCCGGCTTGAAGATCGTAGCTTGAAATGGTTCAAGGAGCGCAGCAGCAAGCGGCGCTCGTGCCCTCATCGCGACCGCCGAAATCGGGCCACCGGAGCCGGGCGGAAACGGGCATGGATCTCACGCGCAGGGCCTATCTCAGCGGCATGGGCGCGGCGTTCGGCGCCGGACTGATGCCGGGGGGCGCAAACGCGCAGATCAAGCCACTCCCGAGCCTACCCTCGACCATGATCTGGAGCGTCGGCGACGACGACGGCCCGCGCTACAAGGAAGCGCAGGCGATCGCCGACGCGATCAGCAAGGCTCACGGCACGCGCATCCGCCTGCAACCTTCCGAGCGCGCGTTCGGGCGCATGGAGCAGCTCAAGGAGCGCCAGGTCACGCTCGGCCTTCTCGGCACGGAAGCCTTTTTCGCCGCCGAGGGCCTCTTCAGCTATGTCGCGCCGACATGGGGACCACAGGACCTACGCTCCCTGCTCGGACGCATGAGCTCGATGTCGATCGTCGCGACGCAAGCGAGCGGCATCAGGACGCTCGCGGACGTCAAGGGCAAGCGCCTGGCGCGCGTGCCGGAGAATATTGCGCTCACCTTCAGGCTGGACGCTATTCTCGACACCGTCGGCATCGCGCTCAAGGATCTGACCGTTGTCGAGTTCGCGAGCGTCAGCGATTCCCTTGCCGCGCTTGGGCGAGGCGAGGTCGACTGCGCTGGCGCCGTCCCGACGGCAGGATCCGCCAGTGCGCTCGAGTCGCAGGCGGACGCAATCGTGTGGATCGAGCTGCCGGGATCCGACAAGGACTTCTGGGGCAAGCTGCAACGGGCGCTGCCGCTTGTGATGCCATACGTGGAGGATACAGGCCCCGGCATCAGCAAAGCAGCACCAAAGGCTATTATCGGCTATCGCGATCCGGTCGTCACCGTGTACGCCGACGCTGGCGAGCTCGAGATGTACGCCGTGACCAAGGCGATCGCCGAGAATTTCGACGCGTATAGTCAGGCGGTGCCGATCCTGGAGCGTTGGGAGCTACCCCGGTCCGCCGGTTTCCCGACAGCGCTTCCATTCCATGACGGCGCAATCCGCTATCTTAAAGAGAAGAATGTGTGGACCGCCGACCATCAGCGCTGGCACGATGGCATGATGCGCCGCCACACGCGACTTCGGCAGGGCTGGGCCGAGATGATGGCAAAGGAGCCCGCGGCGAAGGACGCTGATCCCGCCAAGCTCACCGAGCTCTGGGCACCGCGGCGGGCGGATATTCTGAAGTCCCTCTAGGCAGCCGTTTCCAACGATTTTGACCCGGCCATCCCCTCGCAGATGTCCGTACAGGAGCGGCGCATCCGTGCATCCCGTTCATGGAGGGGTATCTATGCGTGTTCTCCAATCGGCCTCCAATGTTTTCAGAATGTTGCCATTTGATGCGGCATTTTGACACTCACTTAACCATGCAACTCCCTGTTCTTGCCTGATTTCAGGCTCTAACAGCCCCCGAGTGTCCGCAAGAATGCGGGCCTCAACCAGACCCGTTGCCATCCGGCGCGGGCTTACGGGTGCACAGACAACGGGGGAATTTCTCATGTCTTGCGTTTCATACGCGCTCCGGCTCGCCGCCGGCGCATTCGCCATGACCGTCATCCTCTTTGCTGGCGTGACGCCGTCCTCGGCACAGACCTCGACGGGTTGCCTTCCCGCTTCGGTGCAGAGCACGCTGAACCAGATCCGCGCCAAGTTTGGACCGGTCCGAATCGTCTCGACCTTCCGCCGCGGCGCCGTCATCGCCGGTACGGGCCGACGCAGCCTGCATGCGTCCTGCCGTGCAGTCGACTTCCATGCGCCGGCCGGCAAGCGCGCCGCGGTGATCGCGTGGCTGCGCACAAACCACAAGGGCGGGCTCGGCATCTATAGCTGCGGGATGAGCCACCTCCATATCGACAACGGTGGCCACTACACGTGGAACAAGTGCGTCGGTGGCGGCCGCCGCCGCGTCGCGCAGTCGAACTAGCCTTCCAGCAACGGCTGTGGCCCGTCCGCGTTCGTTGCGGTTTCCCGAGCAGGGAACTCCATCGGGATTGCTCCAGTTGCTCGTTCATACTGACGCCGCGCTTCCCGCGTAGGAAGATGGCGTGGCAGATGGCCGAGCCGGAGCAAACCCGATGCCCACTCTTCGAAATCTGACGGCCTCAGCGCTGCTCCTGCAGACTTTCGCTGTCGCGCTGCCGGCCTCCGCGCAGCAGACACGTGCCCCTGCCGCCCCCCCGACCGCCGTCAAGGTCGAGACGGTAGCCAAAGGCCTAGCGCATCCCTGGGGGCTGCAGTTCCTGCCCGACGGCCGGATGCTCGTGACCGAGCGGCCAGGCCGCCTACGCGTTGTCGCACGCGACGGCACGCTCTCGCCGCCCATTGCTGGCGTTCCGAAAGTTCATGCCGCCGGCCAGGGCGGCCTCCTCGATGTAGCACTCGCGCCCGATTTTCCTACCTCGCAGGAGATCTTCCTGTCGTTCGCCGAGCCGCGTGACGGCGGCAACGGCACCAGCGTTGCGAGCGCCCGGCTCGAGCTGACCGACAGCGGCGGACGGCTTGCCAACGTGCACGTGATCTTCCGCCAGCAGCCCTCGATCGCCTCCAACATGCATTTCGGATCGCGCATCGTCTTTGCGGCGGACCAGACGTTCTACCTCACCGTGGGTGAGCGCTACACGCAGAAGCAGGAGGCGCAGGATCCGTCGAATCATCTCGGCAAGGTCATCCGGCTCAACCGCGACGGCACGCCGTTCGCCGCCAACCCCAGGAAGCCCGGCTGGGACGCGGCGGTCTGGTCGATCGGACACCGCAACGTGCAGGCCGCCGCACGGCACCCGGAGACCGGCGAGCTCTGGACTGTGGAACATGGCGCGCGCGGCGGCGACGAGGTGAATGTAGTCCGCAAGGGCCTCAACTACGGCTGGCCCGTGATCACCTACGGGCGCGACTATTCCGGCGCCCCGATCGGCGAAGGCACCGCAAAGGCCGGCTTGGAGCAGCCGCTCTACTATTGGGATCCCTCGATCGCCCCCTCGGGCGCGGCGTTCTACACGGGCACGCTGTTCCCCTCGTGGAAAGGCAACCTGCTCGTCGGTGCGCTGGCGGGACAGCAGCTCTCGCGCCTGGTGCTCGACGGCGAAAAGGTCGTCGCCGAGGAAAGGTTGCTGGTGGATCTCGGCGCGCGCATCCGCGATGTCCGCCTGGGGCCGGACGGCGCCGTCTGGCTCCTGACCGATCACGCCGACGGCCGGCTTCTGCGGCTCGTGCCGGGCTGATACATCCTTCCTGCCGCGAAAACGGCCCGATTGAGGATAAACTCTCCACCGAATGCGCGCTGCACGGCATAGCCAACCGTCGCGTGCACTTGATCACTGAATGCTTACACCGCTACCTGCTTCGCGTTTCCTCACTGCCCGGTGCCGTATAAAACGCCGCGCTCCCATGACGCGGGGCGCGACTTGATCCGGCGCCGTCATGCACTAGAGTGCGGCGAGCGTTCGGTTCGGCGCGCACACACGGCCACAGTACTCACAGCAGCGCATTACAAGGACTTGATTCGATGCTTGGCCCCTTGACCTACCTCGACGCGGCCGTGCTCGCGATCGCCCTGATCTCGGGGCTGCTCGCCATGTACCGCGGCTTCACGCGCGAGGTACTGTCGATCATCTCGTGGATCGCGGCAGCGGCGGCGGTGCTCTACTTCGTGCTCTATCACAAGCCGACGGCCGAGCAGATCGCCCAACAGTTCGCTCCGGCGCCGCCGGCGGTCGTGCAGGTCATCGTGGGTGGCATCATCTTCCTGATCGTGCTCATCATCGTGCACCTGATCACCTCACGGCTCTCGGACACGATCCTCGACAGCCGCGTCGGCATGATCGACCGCATGCTCGGCTTCGTCTTCGGCGTGGTGCGCGGCTTCATCCTCGTGGTGATCCCGTACATGTTCTACGAATCGTTCGTGCCCGATCAGCAGCAGCAGTACCCCTGGGTGCGCGAATCGATCTCGCTCCCCTACATCCAATCGACGGGCAACGCGTTCCGCGACGTGCTCGTACGGGTCGTGCCGCCGTCGTTCAGCAAGCCGTCCGAAGGTACGCAGGGCTGAGAGCGCTTTAGCTTCCGTGCACGTAAATGCGCTGGAAACGCGGGCCGAGGCGCGTGAGCACCTCGTAGCCGATGGTTCCTGAGCTGTCGGCAAGATCGTCGATCCCGACGTGGCGCCCGATCAGCTCGGCCCAGGCGCCGCGCTGCGCGAGTGCCGGAGGGATATCCGTCACGTCGATCGTCACGACATCCATTGAAACGCGCCCGACGATGGGGGCCGGATAGCCCGCGACGTAGGCCGGGGGCGGCGGCCGCCCGATCGGCCCGCTGATCGAGCGCAGGAAGCCGTCGGCATAGCCCGTTGCGATGGTTGCGAGACGCGACGGCCGCGTCAGCGTGTACGTCGCGCCATAGCCTACAGTCGAGCCGGCCTCCGCCTGGCGGATCTGGAGGATGCGCGCCTCGACGCGGACCACCTTCGCCGCCGGATTGGGCCGGCTCTCCAGCGCCCGCCCGCCGTAGAGCGCAATGCCCGCCCGGACGAGCTCGTAGCGGTAGTCGGCACCGAGCAACGTTCCCGCCGAGTTGGAAAGACTCGCGGGCGCCGCCGGAAGCTTCGCGCGCAGCGCATCGAACAGCGCCTTCTGCCGCGCATTCATCGGCGAACCCGGTGTGTCGCCACAGGCAAGATGGCTCATCATCAACATCAGCGGAAAAGCGTCGAACGGTGCCGGATTGACCGCCAGCGCCTCGACCTCACCAGTCGTCATGCCCAGGCGGTTCATGCCGGTGTCGATGTGCACGGCTGCCGGGAGGCGCGCCCCGACACTGCGGCAGTAGGCGGCCCACTCCTCGATTTCGGGAAGACTGCCCAGCACCGGGCGCAAGCCATAGCTCGGATAGAGCGGCGCCGTCCCTGGCATGAGCCCGTCGAGCACATAGGTCGTTGCGGCAGGCAGCGCGACCTTGAGGCGGCGCCCTTCGCTCAACGTCGCGACGAAGAACGTCCGGCAGCCGGCCTCCCACATCGCCTTGACGACGGCCTCGATACCCATGCCATAGGCATCGGCCTTGACGACTCCCGCGCACTCCGCTCCCTGCGCGACAGCCGCGAGCCAGCGCCAGTTCGCCTTGATACCAGCGAGGTCGACCGTCAGCAGCCCGCGCGCCGCGGCGCTCACGGCGCCCGGGTCAGATGCGGGCGGGGCAGGAGGAACGGACACCAGGCAACTCTCGCTTACTCATGCCGCTGGGGCAGATATTGATCGTGCGCCAGATCCGAGAACCGCGTGTACTGGCCTTCGAAGGCCAGCGTGACCGTGCCGACTGGACCATGGCGCTGCTTGCCGATGATAGCCTCGGCTTTGCCGCTGACCATCTGCATTTTTTCCATCCAGGTCTGGAACTCGGCCGTTCCCTCGCTCGGCTTGGTCCGCTCGACGTAATATTCCTCGCGGAAGACGAACATGACGACGTCGGCGTCCTGCTCGATCGAGCCCGATTCGCGCAGGTCCGAGAGCTGCGGCCGCTTGTCCTCGCGCTGCTCGACCTGTCGCGAGAGCTGGGAAAGGGCAATGATCGGCACGTTCAGCTCTTTGGCCAAGGCCTTGAGGCCGGTCGTGATTTCGGACACCTCCTGCACGCGGCCCTCCGAGGAGCGCTTCGCCGATCCGGTGAGCAGCTGGAGATAGTCCACGATGAGCAGGCCGAGGCCACGCTGGCGCTTGAGCTTTCGCGCGCGTGCCGCGAGCTGGGCAATGGAAATGCCGCCCGTCTGGTCGATATAGAGGGGCAATGTGGACATCTGCTGCGAGACCTGCACGAGGCGCTTGAACTCGGCCTCGTTGATCATGCCGCGACGGATCTTCTCCGAGGAAATCTCTGCCTGCTCTGCAAGGATACGTGTCGCGAGCTGCTCGGCGGACATTTCGAGCGAGAAGAAGCCGACGATGGCGCCGTCGAGCACCTTGTCCGTGCCGTCCGGCTGGCGCTCGGCCTTGAAGTTCTTCGCCACGTTGAAGGCGATGTTGGTCGCAAGCGCCGTCTTGCCCATGGATGGGCGCCCGGCAAGGATGATCAGGTCCGAGGATTGCAGGCCACCCATCTTGCCGTCGAGATCGCGCAGCCCCGTCGAGATGCCGGAAAGCCCCCCCTCGCGCTGATAGGCGTTGTTCGCCATTTCGATGGCGTGGGTGAGCGCAGACCCGAAGCCGATGAAGCCCTGGCCATACTTCCCTGTCTCGGCGAGGCTGAACAGCCGTCCTTCGGCCTCCTCGATCTGATGATCCGGAGGGAAATCGACCGGCGCATCGTAGGCCGCGTTGACCATGTCCTCGCCGATCAGGATGAGCTGCCGGCGGACCGCGAGGTCGTAGATCGTGCGGCCGTAGTCATGGGCATTGATGATCGTCGTAGCATTAGCGGCGAGCTTGCCGAGGTACTGCGGCACGGTGAGGCCGGGCTCGATGGGCTGCGCCGTTTCGAAGTACGTCCTGAGCGTGACCGGCGTCGCCTGCTTGCCGCCGGCGATCAGCTTGGCCGCCGTCTCGTAGATCTGCTGGTGCAACGGGTCGAAGAAGTGGTGCGGATCGAGGAAGCCCGACACGCGGTCGTGCGCCTCGTTGTTGACCAGGATGGCACCGAGCAAGGCCTGCTCGGCGTCGAGATTGTGCGGGGCCGCGCGCAGCGGCAGTGCCTCGGCATCGGCATTGGCGGCGCCGGCGGCGAGGCTCAGGAGATCGGGAACGGTGCGGGCGTTGTTCATGCGCGCGAAGATCGCCGATTCGGGGTCCGGTTTGGGCGTGACAAGGGCTCTCGCCCTTGGGGACTCCACGCTATGCACAGCCGGCCAAGGGCGCGCTTGCCGTGCGACCGAATCGCCGACAGTACGAATTGTACTGGCATGCTATGGCAGGGGCGCGGCGGCGCTAGTGTGATTTTCGAGAAATTCGCCTCATCGCGCAGCACGGCATTCGCTCGAGATACGAGCATCGAGGTGTGGCGAACCTCTGAATCGGGATATCTAGTTGCAGCGGCCACGCTGATCTCACGCACCGAGGACCAGGACCATGACGCCTCCCAATCCCCGCATTGCCCGCGCGCTGATCTCGGTGAGCGACAAGCGGGGCGTGGTTGCGTTCGCCAGCCGTCTCGCCACTGCCGGCGTCGAGATCCTTTCGACCGGCGGCACCGCAAGCGCTCTCAAGGCCGCGGGCATCCGGGTCAAGGACGTCGCCGATCACACCGGCTTTCCCGAGATGATGGATGGGCGATTGAAGACCCTCCATCCGAAAGTGCACGGCGGGCTGCTCGCCGTTCGCGGGGATGCCGCGCACGAAGCCGCGGCGAAGGCCCACGGCATTGCCCCGATCGATCTGCTCGTCGTCAATCTCTATCCCTTCGAGGAGACCGTCGCGAAAGGCGCGTCGCTCGAGGACTGCATCGAG
>CAUJKI010000373.1 GCA_963205015.1 Pseudomonadota bacterium | reverse complement strand
AGCGTCACGGCGTGCATGAAGATCGTCGAGCCGAGGATGAGCACTCCGATGCCGAGCTGCATGAGCATGATGTGTGGCGACTTCGAGAGGATCATCATGACGGGTGCGGCGAGCATGATGACCGAGCCGAGCTTCTCGACCTTCTGCGCC
Source organism: Pseudomonadota bacterium (assembly GCA_963205015.1). Taxonomy (GTDB): domain Bacteria; phylum Pseudomonadota; class Alphaproteobacteria; order Rhizobiales; family Hyphomicrobiaceae. Next base: position 6,994 of record CAUJKI010000373.1, on the reverse strand, counting down.
TGCCGGGCCATGCGCGTGCGTGCGATGAGCGGCCCGTAGGCCGTGGCATCCTGCATGGCGTGGCCGACCTCGTGGGCGGCGATCACCACGGCGGCGAGCGAGCGCTTGCCGAAATGCTGCGGTAGGAGGCGGACGGCCTTGGCCTCGGGGTCGTAGTGGTCGCCCGTCTGCGTCTCCTCGACGACGACATGATGGAGGCCCATGCCGTCGAGGACGTGGCGCGCGAACTCGCCCCCCGTGCCAGCAAAATCGGCGCGCTCGTCGGAATGGCGTGCGATGACGCCCTTGATCCACATCTGCGGCAGGAAGGCGAGGCCAAACGCCAGGGCAAGGACGATGAGTGCGAGGGTCAACCGAGGCTCCTGAGGGCAGATCGCAGTAGAATAGATAGCATGTGCCGGGCGGGCCTGCCCGATCAGCTCACGCGCCCGACAACGTAGTGCGATTGCACGAAACCCGAAGGGTAGGCCATCGTCTCGATGTGCGTCAGGCCGACGTCGTGCGGGAGGGCGCCGAAAAGCGGCCGTCCCGCGCCGAGCAGGATCGGGATATGGGTGATCGTCATGTCCGCGATGAGGCCTGAGCGCAGAAAGGATTGGATCAACTGCCCGCCGTCAACATAGGCGCGGCTCCAGCCCTCGGCGTCGAGCTTTTCGAGCACGGCCTCGGGGGTGAGGTCGAGAATCCGCACGCGGTCGGCGCGGTCGGGCGGAATGGCCTCGGGATCGAGCGAGCGGCTCAGGACGATAACAGGTTTCTCGTAGGGCCAGGTGCCGAAGGAAAGGACTTTCTCGAAAGTGCCGCGGCCGATGATCATGCCATCGACGGAGCTCACGAAGGCGCTGTAGCCGTAATCGTGCCCGGCATCGGGCCACTGGTGCAGCCATTCGATGTCGCCGTCCGGGCGCGCAATGAAGCCGTCCAGACTGGCGGCGATATAAACATGGCAGGTGGGCATGGGCTCGGGCGGGGGCTCGGGCGAGGCGTGGCTGATCTGCTCTGAGCGCGAGTCCTAGCACATCGTGGCGCTTGCGCTCTGCCCTCCGGCCGGGGGATGATAGACAATCGGCGGTGTCGGTAGGCCGAGCCGCCACACCCCTTCACGACTGTCCAGCAGAGATAGAATTTCCGGGAGGAAACCGCATGGTCGCGATCGCGATCCTGGACGACTACCAGAATGTGGCCTTTTCGTTCGCCGACTGGTCCCGCCTGAGGGCGGCGCATCAGGTGAAGGTTTTCGACTACGCCTTCGAGAACCAGGAGACTGCGCGACGGGAGCTTCAAGGCTTCGACGTCGTTTGCTGCATGCGCGAACGCACGCCGTTCCCGCGGGCGCTCATCGAGGCGCTGCCCAATCTCAAGCTCATCGTGACCGCCGGTATGCGCAATGCCGCGATCGACACCGAGGCGGCGGCCGCGCGCGGCATCAAGGTATGCGGCACGGACAGCGGCGGCCATGCCACGGCCGAGTTGACCATGGGCCTCATCGTAGCTCTGGCGCGCAACCTGCACATCGAGTTCGCGAACATGCGCGAAGGGCGCTGGCAGACGACCGTCGGCCGCGATCTCAGGGGCCGCACGCTCGGCGTTGTCGGTCTCGGCCGGCTTGGCGGGCACGTGGCGCGCATGGCGCAGGCCTTTGGCATGAAGATCATGGCCTGGAGCCCGAACCTCACCGATGAGCGTGCCAGGGAGCACGGAGCGACGCGCGTCGCGAAGGATCAGCTTTTCCGCGAGGCGGATGTCATCTCCGTGCACATGGTGCTCTCGGCGCGTAGCCGTGGCATCGTCACGGCCGCGGATCTCGCGCTGATGAAGCCGACCGCCTTCTTTGTGAACACCTCGCGCGCGCCGCTCGTCGACAACGTGGCACTGAGCGCGGCGCTCGCCGCGGGCCGTATTGCGGGCGCTGCCCTCGATGTCTACGAGGTCGAACCGCTGCCGGCGGCGGAAGCGCTTCGTCATAATCCGCGTGCCGTCCTCACGCCGCACATCGGCTATGTGACGGAGGAAACGTATCAGCTTTTCTATCCGGGCATGGTCGAGGCGATTGAGGGATGGCTTGCCGGCACGCCCGTGCGCGTCATCGCTGGCTGAGTCCGAGCAGCATCATAAGGTTGGGGCAAACGCGGATGATCATCGAAATCCTCTGCACCGGCGACGAGATCCTCTCCGGCAAGACCATCAACACAAACTTTAGTCACATCTCGGCACGGCTCACCGAGCTCGGGCTGCCTGTGCGCTGGGGCACGACCGTCGGCGATGACCGCGAGACGCTCATCGAGGCCTTCCGACTTGCCGCCGCGCGTGCCGATGCCGTGATCGTCAATGGCGGGCTCGGGCCGACGGTCGACGATCTCTCGCAGGAGATCGCGGCCAAGGCGGCAGGCGTCGAGCTGGTGCTCAGCGAGGAGTGGCTTGCGCGCGTCGAGAGCTTCTATGCCCGGCGCAATCGCATCATGCCGCCGAACAACAGGAAGCAGGCGCTGCTGCCCGCGGGAGCCGAGCTGATCGACAACCCGATCGGTACGGCATGCGGCTTTGCCGTGACCATCGGCAAGGCGCGCTTCTTCTTCACGCCGGGCGTGCCGCGCGAGATGCGGCGGATGCTGGACGAGCAGCTCATTCCGCGTCTTCTTGCCATGAGCGGGCTCAAGGGCGTGACGCGCCTGAAGCGCTTCCATTCCTTCGGCATCGGCGAGTCGCGCGCCGACGAGATGCTGGCCGGCATTCCCGGTCTCGAGGATGGCGGCAGCGTGAAGTTGGGCTTCCAGTCGCACTATCCACAACTCGAGACGAAGCTCGCAGCGCGCGCGGATGACGAGGCCGCACTCGCGCGTCTCCTCGATCCGATCGAGGCCGAGGTACGCCGCCGGCTCGGCAACTTCATCATCGCGGAGGACGACCAGCGCCTCGAAGGTGTTGTTCTCGATCGTCTGGCGGCGGGCGGGCATACGCTTGCCATTGCGGAGATGGTGACGGGCGGCGGCGTCGCGGCACGCATCGCGCCGCAGCTTGCCGCGCAGCCGGTTTTCCGCCGCGGCGTTGTCGGCCGCGATCTTGCGCAGGTGCTCGGTGCCGTCGGCCTCGATACGGGGTTGGCGGCTGCCGGCATTACGGAGGACGCAGCCGTTGCGGTCGCGCAAGGCCTGCGTCAGGTGAGCGGCGCGTCGCACGCCCTCGTGGTGCTGATGGAACTCGACGAAGGCGAGGATCGCCTCGAGCTCGGCGGCAACATCTGCATCGGACTAGCCGATCCGACCGGCGCGGTCGCGCGGCCGGCGCGGATGCTCGGCGGTCGCGAGTGGGTGCGCATCGGTGCGATCGAGCTTGCGCTCGATGCCTTGCGGCGCCGCTTGCTCGGACTGCAAGTGGACGAGCGCATCGACTTCGAGCGGAGATGACTCTTCCTGCTTGCCGCGGGTTCCTGGAAAGGCGTGCTTCGCCTTCATCGTCGTGCGTCGCAGCAAGGGCGCCCGAGCAATGTTCGCGGCGGCCATGCAGTCAGCGCGGTGCCTGTCGCCTCGGCTTGCAGTCATAAGTTGATGCTGCTGCGTGCGGCTTCGCGGCGCTGATACAAGTTTTATGCTGTTGTCCTACATTCAGCCAAAAGCCGCGGAAGAGCCGCCGTCCGGCCCACCGCCTCGCACAATCGCGCGCTACACGGAGAGGGCTCGTTCTCCGCGTCACGTATCTCGTTTCATCACCGGAGAGCCTTCTCGAAGGCATCATGCCTTGGCCCTCGGCCGAGGACGATGTCGTTCACCCTGCAGCACCAGGAGTGCGACCCGTGGCGATCTCTCCATTCACTTCCACAAAAGGGAAATGGCAGAGGCCTGCCGAGGCACGTGCTCCTTAACGGCCAGTTAACCAGTTTACGGTTAACTAAGGGCGCGTAGAGGGGTGTTCCACATGTTGCGTTTTGTACGTTTGTATGAGCGTCTGCCAAGGCCCGCCACCGCATCCCGGGGCGTGGCCGTTGTTGTTGTGGCGATGGCTGCTGCCGGTTGCAGCGCCGGTTTCGAGATGCCCTCGCTGAGCTACAACGGGGGCCCGTCCTCGACGAGCACCGTCCCCATTCCGCGCGAGCCCGTCTATCAGAATCGCGGCCCGCAGCTCCTCGGCGATGAGCGCACGCAGGGCGGCGGACAGGCGTACGGCCAGCCTTACGGTCAGCCTTATGCTCCGCCGCAAGGCCCGTCCTATAGCCCATCTTCTGGCCCATCGGGCTCATCGGCCGATGGCGGGTACGAGCGCCCGTACACGCCACCCTACGAGCGCTCCACGTCGCGCCAGGAGTGGCGCGAGAGCAATCGCGGCGTACCCGCGTCGCAGGAGAGCGAGCGCGGGGTGCGCATGGCCGGCCTGCCCGAGCCCTATGATCGCAATCCACGCACCGAGACGCTGCCGCCGCCGCGCCAGACGTCTTCGCCGGCGCCCTATCGAAGCACGGAGCCGCCGCCGGCAGCATCGCGCGCTGCGTTCGATCCCGCGCCGGCTGCGGCTCCTGCTCCCGTCGACGGCGAGACCATAGAAGTGCGGGCCGGAGATACGCTCTATGCGCTCTCCAAGAAGCACAATGTGCCTGTCTCCGAGCTGATGCGCGCCAACAATCTCAAGGGTCCGCAGCTCCGCGTCGGTCAGCAGCTTGTCGTGCCGTCGAGCCGACCGCGTGCACGCCAGGTTGCGGCACTGCCGTCGGCACCTATGTCCGAGCCGGCACCGCCGCCCGCTGTTGCTCCGCCGTCGCGCGAGAGACCCGTGCCGCACCTGCCGCATCATGAGGCCGGGCCGATCGTGCCGCCGCTCGTCGAAACCGATCCCGCAACACCGGCTGCCACGCCGGCACCCGCTCCAGCAGCGACATCCACGCCGGCGCCTCGTGTCTCCGCGCCTGCCGACGAGTCGGGCTGGACGGGTACCTATACCGTCCAGCGCGGCGACAGCCTCTATGCGGTCGCGCGCAAGCACAACGTGCGCCTCAACGAGCTCGAGCGCGTCAACAAGATCAGCGATCCGCGCCGCGTGAAGCCGGGTTCGGTGCTGAAGGTTCCGGGTGCGAATGGCGTCGCTGCCGCGCCGACAACGCCGTCTGCACCGATCGCGGCGCCGCCGGCGAAGTCCGAGGCTGCGGGTGCGCCTTCCGTCGAGCCGACGATCATCAATGCACGCACACGTGTGGCGACACTCGGGCCGGATGCGAGCAACCCGCCGTCGAATGCCGTGACGGATGCGCCGCCGGCACCGGCACCGGGTGCCGCAGCCGATGCGCCCGTGCGCGACGCTGCCGCAGCGCCGCCCAAGGCACCGATCCCGACTGCCAAGTTCCGCTGGCCGGCGCGCGGCAAGGTCATTGCGAGCTTTGGTCCTCAGTCGGGCGGCCACAACGACGGCATCAACATCGCGCTGCCGCGCGGCGCGGATGTGTACGCCTCCGAGGCCGGTGTCGTGACCTATTCGGGTGATGGTGTGCAGGGCTACGGTAATCTCGTGCTCATCCGCCATGACGGCGGCTGGATCACGGCCTATGCGCACAACGACACGCTGGCCGTGAAATCAGGTGAGGCCGTGCGGCGCGGCCAGGTCATCGCCAAGGCGGGTGCGACCGGCAGCGTCGACACGCCTCAGCTCCACTTCGAGATCCGCCAGGGCACCAAGCCGGTCGATCCCATCCAGCATCTCGAGCGCTGAACCACTTTCGCACTCGGGCTCCGGCGCGGACGGGCGCTCGGGTGCAGCTTCGGGGCAGGACCATCGCCCGGTCCTGTCCCGAATGCGTTTTCGGCATCCTCGGCAGCGAGCGCCTGTGCAACCCGAGCCGGAGCCCGGCGCTGGGCGCGGCCTGAACCGCCGCTGGCGCAAGGGTTGGCGGGTTGCGCCGGCGGCATCGATTTGCGAGTCTTGGCCGATTGAACTGTGACGGAAGTTCGCCCGATCTCGATGCCAGTGTCCCGAGCGAACTTCGGAATCAAAGAGGGACACTAGGTAGGGGTCCATGACCGACATTGCGACCCGGGTCTACAACCATGCCTGGAAGATCGATCCGATCGTCCGCTCGGTGCTCGACACGGATTTCTACAAGCTCCTGATGGCGCAGATGATGTTTCGGCGTCATCGCGACACGCGCGTCACCTTCGGGATCATCAACCGCACGGCCAGCGTGCCGCTCGCAAAGCTCATCGACGAAGGGGAGCTGCGCGAGCAGCTCGACCACATCCGCTCGCTCTCGCTCAGCCGTGGCGAGTCGACCTGGCTGCGCGGCAACATGTTCTATGGCAAGCGGCAGATGTTCGCGCCGGACTTCATCGAGTGGTTGGAGGACTTCCGTTTTCCGTCCTACTTCCTCGAGCGGCGCGGCGACCAGTACGAGCTGACGTTCGAAGGCCCCTGGATCGAAACCACCATGTGGGAGATCCCGGCGCTTGCCGTGATCATGGAGCTGCACAGCCGCTCGGTGACGAAAGGTCTCGGCAAGTTCGAGCTGCAGGTGCTTTACGCCCGGGCCATGACGCGCGTGTGGGAGAACGTGCAGCGCCTGAGCACGCTGCCCAATCTCAGCATCGCCGACTTCGGCACGCGGCGGCGCCATGGCTTTCTCTGGCAGGACTGGTGCGTGCAGGCCATGACCGAAGGACTGGGATCGCGGTTCATCGGCACGTCGAACTGCCTTATTGCCAAGGGCCGCGACCTCGAGGCCATCGGCACCAATGCCCACGAGATGCCGATGGTCTATGCCGCGCTGGCCCGCAACGACGATGAGCTGCGCGAATCCCCCTATCGCGTGCTGGCGGAATGGCAGGAAGAACATGACGGCAACCTGCGCATCATCCTGCCGGATACGTTCACCACGAAATCCTTTCTCGACAACGCGCCTGCCTGGCTTGCCGGGTGGACCGGGATGCGCATCGACTCGGGCGACCCGGCCGAGGCCGCCGAACGCGCGATCGCCTGGTGGCAGGCGCAGGGCGAGGATCCGCGCGACAAGCTGCTGATC
>CAUJKI010000372.1 GCA_963205015.1 Pseudomonadota bacterium | reverse complement strand
ACGACTACCTGAGGACGCGACATATCGAGCTCGATGAGGCCAGATTCCTCGAGGTCGAGCAGGTGTTCGCAGACATGGAGCAGGCTGCACGGGAGGAGCTTCGGCACGAAGGCTTTCATGACAACATCGAGATGCGACGTTCGCTCGGTATGCGCTACACCGGGCAGTCCTGGGAGCTTGCCGTTGACCTGCCTTCAAGGCCCGACTGCTTGGAAACGCTGCTCGGCTGGTTCTACGACAGACATCAACAGCGATACGGGCACGGTGGCCGCGGCGCTGCTGTCCAGGTCGTCAACTTTCGTGTCACCGCGTTGGCGAAGATTGCCAAGCCGTCGTTACCGCCGCCAGACCGTGCAAAGGAAATAAGATCTGCAATCCGTGCGACACGGAATGCATATTTCGCCGGGAAGAGCGAGCAGGTGCATGTGTATGTGCGCGATCTTCTGCCGCTCGGAGGACATATCGACGGCCCTGCAATCATCGAAGAATCGGGCGCTGTCACGATCGTTCCTCCTTGGTGGTCCGCAACGGTCGCTGAGCTTGGCGCCCTAAGACTCGAGCGGAGGGCATGAGCATGGCCGATGTCGATCCAATTACGCTCGAAGTCGTGAACGAAGGGCTGACAGCCATTGTTCGAGAGATGCGCGCAAACATCGTACGCACGTCGTATTCGGCTGCAGTCTACGAGCTCGATGACTTCTCGTGCGCGCTCTTCGCGCCAGACGGCGAGCTCGTCACTCAATGGAATGATCTTCCGAGCCATGTCATCCCCATGCCATGGGGCGTGCGGTGCTGTATCGAAGAGTTCGGCGACGACATTCACGCTGGCGATATCATTCTGCTCAACGATCCCTATCGGGGCGGGACGCATCTCAACGATGTGACGGTCCTGTATCCGGTCTTCAACAACGGTCGGCTGTTTATCTTTCCCGTCGTTCGTACCCATTGGGCAGACGTTGGTGGGATGACGCCAGGCAGCTACTCCGGTGAAGTCACCAGTGTATTCCAGGAAGGGGTGCGGATTCCGCCGATCAAGCTTTTCGAGAAAGGCGTGCTGAACAAGGCCGCCGAAGCTCTCATCCTGAGCAACATGCGCGTCCCCGACGAGCGCAAGGGAGATCTGTATTCGGCAATCGGCACGTGCAGGATCGCCGAAGAGCGATTGCACAAATTGACAGCGAAGTACACGCCTCAGGTCGTTCTCGACTGCATCCGCAAGAACCTCGCGCGATCGGAGCAGCGGATGCGCGATCGGATTCGTGCACTTCCTGACGGCGAGTACTTCTACGAGGACTACCTGGAGTACTTCGAGGATGGCGAGTTCGATCCCGTTCTCTTGAGGTTGCGCCTGATCGTCAAAGGCGACGAGATACATGCGGATTTCGCGGGCTCCAATCAGCAGGTGCCGGGGCCTGTCAATTCGTCCCTCGCGGTTGCTGGAGCCGGCGTGTTTGTGGCCTTGAAGGCAACGCTGGATCCCAAGGGCGCGATCAACGGCGGCGTTTTCCGGCCCATTACGTACTCTGCGCCCGAAGGCTCTATCGTGAACCTTCGCGCGAACGCGCCGGCCGGTGCCCATGCCGAGGTGCGCAAGAGATCCCTGTCGGTGATGCTTGGTGCGCTGTCGCAGGTCGCCCCGGAGGTTGTGAGCGGCGATCTGTGTGGAACCTCATTTCCCGTCAACATGGGCGGGCATGACGCGCGCAAGAACCGCGAATACGTCTATATCGAGGTACCGGCAGGAGGAAATGGCGGTTTCGCCGAAAGCGACGGCTCGAGCGCATTCGTGAATGTGGACCACGGAGACATCAAATCGATCCAGACGGCGGAGAACCTTGAGCTGGACATGCCGTTTCTCGTCGAGTCCTGCGAGCTGCGAACCGATAGTGCAGGCGATGGGATGCGTCGCGGCGGCCTCGGGATGCGGCGCCGGCTCAAACTGCTCGGGGATGAGGCCCAGTACTCCGTTCTCAGCGATCGAGCGGTCATTCCACCCTTCGGCGTCCTTGGCGGCGGCAGCTCCACGCAAGTCCATGCGTCCTATCTGCGGGACGGAAACATGCACGAGTTCCGCTATCCGGGAAAAGCGAGCGGCATACCTATCCGTGAGCGAGATACCGTCATTCTGGAATCTGCGGGCGGTGGCGGCTACGGCGATCCGCTGAGGCGGCCGCTGGAGCAGGTGCATGACGACGTGCGGTCCGGCTTCATCAGCCTCCGGAAGGCGACGGATGTCTACGGCGTTGCTTTCAACGACAGCGGCGATGTTGATGAGAAGAGAAGCGCAGAGCTGCGGCGTGAGATTGCGGCATCGCGGCCAAAGATAAAGATTCGCGCCGAAGAAGCAGATTCCTATGAAGGGCGCCGCGGCCGCCATCGTGTCGCGCGCCTCTCCTCAGCTGTCGCACAGAAGCACGGTTGGAGCGACGGCACGCTCATCGAGCTGCTCGGTGTCAACCCCGCGCCACTTCGGGCATGGGTGCGGATCGAAGAAGGATCAGACCATTCGACACTACCTCTCGACGCGTTTGGCCGGCGGGTAATTGGCGTCGCCGATGGCGAGGCCGTTCATGTCCGAACGTTGACCACCCCGAAGGTGCGTCTGGCCTCCCGCCGTTGAAGTCATGCGGCCGAATGGACGGTTGATGGAAGATTGTGAGCGCTGATGAGTCTCAAGAACACTCCGCTGGCCGGCATCAAGATCCTTGATCTCAGCCATTTCATGGCCGGCCCCATTACCGGATTGCTGCTTGCGGATCTCGGCGCTGATGTGATCAAGGTCGAGCGCCCGACCGGCGATGATGCCCGCAGCATGGCGCCACCATGGATCGGCGGCGAGTCTGCAGCTTATCTGATCGTCAATCGGCACAAGCGTGGCATTGCCATCGACCTCAAGCACGAGGAGGGCAGACAGGTTTTCACGCGTCTGGCGGCCGGGGCTGACATCATTATCGAGAACTATCGTCACGGCGTGGTCGACAAGCTCGGCATTGACTACCCGTCTCTCCGCCGCCTCAACGAAAGACTGATCTGGTGCTCCATCTCGGGCTACGGTCGTACCGGTCCTTACGCGCAACGGCCCGGATTCGACCTGATGGCGCAAGCCATGAGCGGATTGATGAGCTTCACTGGCGAAGGACCTGGCCGGCCCCCTGTCAAGGTCGGCGCTCCGATCGCGGACATCGGGGCAGGCATACTCGGCGCGGTAGGCATATTGGCCGCGCTCGCTCAGCGGGAGAGGACGGGACGAGGTCAGTACGTGGAGTCGTCGCTCTTTGAAGCATCAATCTACTACACGTTCTGGCAATCGGCGATCGCACTTGCGACAGGCTCGTCACCTGGGCCCCTCGGCAGCGCTCATCCTCTCGACGCGCCGTACCAAGCCTACAAAGCTTCCGACCAGTGGTTCGTGCTCGGCGCGGCCAACGACCGCAACTGGCGCCGGTTGGCCGAAGCGGTTGGCCGGCCCGAGCTTGCGACAGATCCGCGTTTCGCATCGAATCCTGCGCGCATGGCCAACCTCAATGCGCTGACAGAGATGCTGCAGGCCATCTTTGCGGTGCATCCATTCGCGCATTGGTCGGCACTTCTTGACGAGGCCGGCGTACCGTGCGCGCCGATCCTGGACGTCCGGCAGATGCATCAGGATCCGCAGGTCATCGCACGGAAGATGATCGACGAGGTCGAACATACGACCCTTGGTCGCCTCAAGACGCTTGGTATGCCGATCAAGCTGCCGGAGTCGTCTGCCGGCCTCGGTCGCGGCGCTCCCCTCCTGGGGGAGCATACGTGCGAGGTGCTATCGCAGCTCGGCTACTCCACCGACGAGATTGAAGGACTGATCCGAAGAGGCGCAGTGGTTAGCAGCATAACATGAACTGACGAATTCCAGGATGTTGGGCACGTGGTAACGAAAGGGTACTGCCATGACGATCAAGCGCAGAACGTTCCTGTCCGGTACGGCAGCATCAGCGGCGAGCATATCCGTCTTTGGCATCGGCAGCGCCAAAGCGGCCTTTACGCTCAAGTATGCCAATAGCCTTGCCGTCTCGCACCCGCTCAACATTCGCATGAACGAGGCCGCCGAGCGCATCGCCAAGGAGACGAACGGAGAGGTGAAAATCAGAGTCTTCCCTAGCGGCCAGCTTGGCTCCGATACGGAAACAATCAGCCAGGCCGTTTCGGGCAATATCGAGCTGTTGGGCATGACCAACATCCTGCTCGCCTCCCTCGATCCAGCCATCGGCTGTCCGACGATCGGGTTCGCATTTGCAAACTACAAGGAAGTGTGGTCCGCAATAGACGGCGACCTCGGTGCCTTCATTCGCGGGCGCATCGCAAGCAAAGGTCTGATACCCATGAGCCGTTCCTGGGACAATGGTTTCAGGAATATCACGACGCGGGCGAAGCCGATCAAGACGCCTGAGGACCTCAATGGTTTCAAGATCAGGGTCGCCGTGACGCCAATGTCGACGTCGCTCTTTCAGGCGCTCGGCGCTGCACCTACGCCGATCAACTTCAGCGAGCTCTATTCAGCTCTCCAGACAAGAATTGTCGACGGTCAGGAGAATCCACTGGTCCTCATCCACACGTCGAAACTCTACGAGGTCCAGAAGCATCTGTCCCTCTCCAACCACATGTGGGACGGCTATTGGTGCCTTGCCAACAAGTCGTACTGGGAGAAGCTTCCTGCACCGGTTCGCGAGGTAATCGAAAAGCACATCAATCAATCCGGACTCGACCAGCGCAACGACATCGAATCGAGCACCGAGAAGCTGAAGGCCGAGCTCGCCGCCAAGGGTATGGAAATTGTTGCCGTCGATGAAAAGCAATTCCAGGAGAAGCTGAGAAAGGCCGGATTCTATTCGTCATGGAAGGACAAGTTCGGCGCCGAAGCCTGGAACATGCTCGTCAAGTATAGTCCTGGGCTGGCACAATGACGAGTGCAACCTCAGGCGGATCAACAGACAAACCACCGGCGGTGGAATCTGCACCATGGTCTATCGTCGGGCGGCTCGACCAGTATTTGCGCATCGTCGTTGCCGCGATCTCGGCGGTCCTTTTGACCGTCGAGATCATCATACTTCTGGTTGGCGTCGTCGCACGGTATGTCTTTCACAAGCCTATCTATTGGGGTGACGAGCTCGCGTCCTTTGTCTTCCTGTGGCTGATCATGTTTGGTGCGGTGCTCGCGATGCAAAGAGGCGAGCACCTGCGCATGACGGCATTCCTACACAATGCCTCGCCGGAGCGCCGCCAGAGTTTCGACGCTTTCGCTATGCTGTCGGTCATGGCCTTCGTCGTGCTCCTCCTGCCGGTGACCTATCGGTATGCAGCGCACGAAGGAATAATGACGTCACCGGCTCTCGGTCTTCCCGGTAGCTGGCGCGCCGCGGCGATCCCGTTCGGCTTTACGCTGCTCCTTGTTGCGACCATCATCGAGCTCGCCAAATCGTTCCACTGGCGGCAACTCGTCGTGCCTGCTGCAGCGCTTGTAGCGATCGGTGCGACGGCCTGGCTGGTCTCTCCATATCTCGAGCATGCCGGCAACTACAAGCTCCTCGTCTACTTCGTCATCGGTGTTGGCGCTGCCATCATTCTCGGCGTGCACATTGCGTTCGCCTTCGGCCTCACATCGTTGGCCTATCTCGCCTTCCATACGCACGGGCCTTTGACCATCGTGGTCAATCGGATGAACGAAGGCATGTCCCATACCATCCTTCTCTCCGTGCCGATGTTCATCTTTCTCGGCGTGTTGATCGATATCACCGGCATGGCGCGATCCATGGTCGGCGCACTTACCGCCACGCTCGGTCACATACGGGGCGGCCTCCACTACGCCTTGCTTGGCGCCATGTATCTTGTCTCGGGCATCTCCGGGTCGAAGGCCGCCGATATGGCCGCGACGGCGCCAATCCTGTTTCCGGAAATGCGTCGCCGCGGGACGAAGCCCGGAGAGCTCGTGGCATTGCTCTCGGCGTCAGGCGCAATGTCCGAAACCATTCCTCCGAGCATCGTCCTCATCGCTGTCGGCAGCGTGACAGGCGTGTCGATTGCCGCATTGTTCATTGCCGGATTGCTGCCCGCATTCATTCTCGCGTTGGCATTGGGGCTGTTCATCCACTTTCGGCGCAGACATGATGACATTCCGTCTCCACGCGCGACGCGTTCCCAGATCGCACGCGCATTCGTGGTGGCCGTCCCCGCTTTGATCCTGCCGTTTCTCATTCGCGGCGCAGTGGTGGAAGGCGTGGCTACCGCGACCGAGGTGGCGACCATTGGCGTCGCCTACGCGGCAATCGTCACGCTGCTCATCACCTGGAGTTTCCCATGGCGAGAGTGTGTGAGTCAGCTCATCTCGAGCGCATCTCTCAGCGGCTCCATCCTGATCATCTTCGGCGCGGCAACCGCCATGTCATGGGCCATTACCCAGTCGGGCTTCTCCAGTGACTTGGCTGACTTTATGAAGGCACTCCCCGGCGGCGCTACGACATTTCTCGTCGTGTCGATTGTCATATTCATTCTGCTCGGCAGCCTGCTGGAGGGCATTCCCGCCATCATTCTGCTCGGACCTTTGCTGTTCCCGATTGCCCGCGACGTCGGGATCCATGAGGTTCACTACTCGATGGTTGCCATTCTCGCGATGGGTGTCGGACTGTTCGCTCCGCCGTTCGGTGTCGGCTACTACTACGCTTGCGCGATCGGCAAGATCGATCCGAACGAAGGCATGCGCACGATCTGGCCCTATATGCTCGTGATCACGGCCGGGGTCTTTCTGGTCGCGGCTGTGCCCTGGATCTCGATTGGATTCCTGTGAGCCTGTGCGAGTTTCCAGCGAGCATGGTTCGACTGCAGTTGTTGGTCGCGGAGAAGCGGGACAGTCATCGGAGTAGGGCTGAGAGCTTGCGGCTACGATGAGAATAGACACAAACAACGCTCACATAGTTTGCGAAGCCGACGCCAAAGGCGTCGCGGTCGTGACAATCCAGCGGGTGCAGAAGCGTAACGCGCTATCGCTCGCCATGTGGATTGCGGTTGGCGAGCTGTTCTCAAGGCTCTCAACGGATCCTGCTGTGCGCTGCGTCATCCTGACGGGCGACGGTGGACACTTCAGCGCCGGTGCCGATATCGCGGAGTTCGGCACCATGCGGGCCGACGCGAAGGCCGGACAGGAGTACGACCGACTTAACGACGAGGCCATGACCGCCATTCGAAACTGCAGCAAGCCGGTCATTGCTGCAATATCAGGCGTCGCCGTCGGTGGCGGCCTTGGCTTGGCACTCGCGTGCGATTTCCGCATTGCCGATGCGTCAGTCCGCATGGGCATTCCCGCAGGCCGGCTCGGCCTAGTCTACAGCATCATGGACTGTGCACTGCTCGTCGAGCGGCTCGGGGCGACCCGAGCCAAGGAAATCCTGATGACCGGCACGATCTTCAACTTCGATGAGGCACTGCGCCTTGGACTTATCGACCGCAGCGCGGCGGGCGATCCCTTAAAGGCCGCCCGGGTGTTCGCCGGCGAAATTGCCCTCAACGCGCCGTTGTCGCTATCGGGCAATAAGGCCGTTGTCAATGCAATCGCTGATGGATCAGTGTCATCTCAGCGGCAGGAGCTGGAGACCCTGATCGCGCAGGCCTTCGATAGCCATGACTATCGCGAAGGGCAGGCCGCCTTCGCCGAGAAGAGAGCGCCACGCTTCGCCGGCAGGTAGCCGAACCGCCAACCTCTCACTTGCGCAGGCTTGAAGGTTGTTGCACCAGACGATAGCCGCGCCATCTCGGCGGGGATCGATTGAAGGAGAGATTGAGGCAATGAGCGACCTCAATAGGGATGCAAACCCCCATTCTCCGGTCCCACGTGCCGACTTCGGCCGCGTCTCGATCTTCTTTGGCGAGAAGAATGGCAAGTATCCCGACGGCAA
>CAUJKI010000371.1 GCA_963205015.1 Pseudomonadota bacterium | reverse complement strand
AAGGCCCGCGTTCTCAGAAATGACATCACCGTGGATCAAAGTGGCGCGAGTTCGGCCTTTCCGTCGCCAATTTGGGCGTGCCCATGGCAGCCCAGACGGATAGACTGCATCTGCGACGTTTCTTTAGCAGGTTTCTGTTAGCGTAGGTGCTCGCGCCAGCGCACCTTGGAGGAGTTGGTTCAATGCCGTCTCTAGCGGCGACGAAAGCGTCCACCCCGCATGGGTCTCGAGCTACAAGGTTTGTCGGCCAGATTACCGATCAGCTATCGGATGACATCTTTGTGGTCTGGGATCTTGATGGCCATAGATCATTCAACGCGTACAACGTCACTCTGTCGGGACTTCGAGTGGGTGATTTGCTGAATTGCGAGCTGAACAATGACGCGCGTTACATAGAGAAGGTTTCGGTCGTCGATGACGACACACGTGAGAAGTATTATCCTAAGCAGTTGCGCATTCGATAAGCTCATTTAACCCGCCTCGGGGGCGGCTCTTGGAATGCCAGTGCTGAAGCGCAAGGCTGTGCGAGTGCATACTCTCGCGCAAGCAGGTTTGCTGGCCTCGCGACTAGAGCGGGGCGACGTTATGCTTTTCAAGGCTTCGGACCCCGACAAGCATCCGATTGCTAGATTCCAAAGGCTCTTCATACCACCATACTCCATTGATGCGGCAAACTTTACGCACGCTGCCTGTTCTTAGGCGGCGACACGATCATCCACGCGATGTCGTCGGTTTCTTCGGTGTCTTGGAGAGGCTCTGGCGGTGTCCAAAAAGATGATCTCTGGAGGAATCTCAGAAATCAAACCGTGTGCGTACTGCGCGCGCGCGGAGCCACGGATGCGCAGAGGGATCGGATCGTAGTCGAAGCTGAGGCTCTGAACGGTGCGCGGTACGATTATGCAGACGTCATGAAGGCCGCGACGCTTTTCATGAAGATGAAGCTCGGAATAGGCAATGGGAACCTAGACGCCAACCAAAAGGCCTATCTGTCCGATTCATTGCAGTATAAGAGGCTCATCTGCAGCAAGATGATCTTCGCCGCATATTCGAAAGCGATGTGGCCTGATTCACCGCTCGACGTTACTCATGGCCGCCCAACCCCCATCTTTACTCCAGCAGACATCTACATCGCAGACGGCTTTGACGACGTAGTTCGTTAGCTGCTACCGCGCTCGCTGCCAATGAAGGAGCCGAAGCCCAAGGTAAAGCCAGCCAACGCGCGCTGCGAGACCATCTAGACGAACGGTATGTTCCGCGGTGCCTACCGTTCCCGACGCTGCCTGGTGCCGGTGGACGGCTATCTCGAGTGGAAGGACATCAAGGGGACGAAGCAGCCCTATGCGCTCGCCATGGCCGATGGGAAGCCATTCTGCCTCGCCGGTATCTGGGAGAGCCGCGCTGATCCCGCCTCTCGTCCAGGCACGGCGCCGAAGACATTCGCGATCGTCACCTGCAAGCCGAACGATCTCGTCGCGACCATTCACGACCAGATGCCGGTCATCCGGCACGAAAAGGACTACGCGCGCTGGCTCGGCGAGGATCCGGATCCCGCAGACCTCATGGTACCCTTCCTGTCGGAGCTCATGAAGATTTGGCCGGTTTCGACGCGCGTCAACAACGTGCGGAACCAGGAGTCCAATCTGCTCGAGCCGATTGAACCGGAAGAGCCATGGCTGCTGTGAGAAAACCCCAGGCAGCGGTGTAGCCGCCTGGGGTTAATGTGCTGTTTCGCGCTTCTATTCGTGTCGAGAGATCAGGCTCGTGCCTGTTGCCAAGCCTTCAGCCCGATGGACCGATAACGGCCATTCCAGCCAACGTCGAGCTGCTCACGCACTTCGCGCCAGCGCTTCGAGGCCTCGGACGAAGAGCATCCCATAGCCTGCTTCAGCTCCTCGTTCGAGAGGCGGCGCCCCGCGCTTTCCAGCGCCGAGATCACCGGATGGCGGTTGAACAACGGGATGACGTTGCCCGACCGCGCCGTCGTTTTCCGGCTTTTGCGGCCCGTGGGCGGCTCGGGACCTTGCGGCCCATCGTTGTCTGCATCGTCGTTTTCCATGCTCGCGGCCTCGAGCAGGGCGCGAGCTTCCGCTGCCTCGGTTGCGGAAAACGACGTCTGCGAGTGGTCGGAAAACGATGGGACATCATGGTGGCCCAGCGCAACGGCAAGGAAAGCCGGAACACTGAGCTCAGCAAGGAGAACGGCGAGCCACGTAGTCAAGATGATAACCGTCTCCTGCAGTTCGTCGATATCGCTGCCTTTCCACCAGGGCAGACGGACGAGCCCCTCGGCAATCGCCCGATAGCCGGCGTTCGGCGTCTGCGCGGCACCGAGTGCGGCAAGCTCAGCATTGCGGCCCCTGACGGCGGCCTCGTAGACATCGCGGGTTCTCTCGGCACCCTTGCAGTTCTTGCCGACGCCGCCCTCGCATTTGGCGGCGACATCCTTCAAGGCCTTGTTGAGCATCGCCTGCGCTTCGTCGCGCAGCTTAAGAATGCGAACGCGCTCAGCGTTGATGCTCTCAATGCGCGTTGCCTTACTGACAATCTGCTCAGCATTGCGGGCGCCGGACATGAGACCGATGTAAAGCACTGCCCCCGTTGCGAGAATGAGCAGGCAGGCCGTGAGGGGATAACGCCGGGCCTTGAAAGTCGGCGCCAGCCAATGGGCAGCGGCGGTTGCGATAATGAGCGCGACGCCGGTGAGCACGTGGGCAGTCGTGACGGGGGCGCCGTGCAAGACATCCTGGAAGAGCACATAGCAGGTGCCGGCGAGGATAATGCCGGCAACGGCCATTGCCCGCCAGGAGCGGACAGTGGTACGCGTGGTCATGGGTCTTCTCCTTGTGCGAGCAAGGGGTTGATCAAGGCCCGGGCGGGTGTTCCACCACCCGCCTGGGCCGCCTGCTGGTGCAGGGAAAGGCCCTCCGGAATGGGGGAGAGCTAGTCGCTGCTTCAGCTATCTGCGCATCCGCTGGGCCATGAGAGCGGCCCTGAACCATTCCTCGCCCAGTCGTTCGACCGACTCGAGGATGGTGCCATAGTCCAGCAGATCCTGCTGATTGAGCACGAGCGCGACGGCGATGCGCTCGCCGGTCGAGAAGACGCCAATGCGCTGCGGGTCCTTCTCGACGATCTCTGTCTTGCGCAGGATGTCTTCAACGAGTGTCGGGGGTTGTGTGGTAGACTTCGGCATGGTCGATCTCCTTGGTGATTCAAGGGGGTTGATCGGGTCAGTGCGGCGCGCCAACGCCGCCTGACCCACTCAATATAATGCATCTACTGCATCTTATCATGACATTTTAGCCGGAAAAATCGTCATTTTTGCGCATCAATTGCATTTTCTGGGGATTGTGGTAGATCGCATTCATGGCTCGAGAGTCGTCATTCAGACGCTGGCGCAGGCAGGTCGGCTTCACGCAGGATGAAGCCGCGGGCGCGCTCGGAATTTCCAAATCGCAGGTCGCCAACTACGACGCTGGTATCGACCGCCGGAGCGGCCGTCCGGCGAAACCGCCACTGGCGGTTCGCTCCTTGATGACGGCGATCGCAATGGATCAGGTACCGCAGCCGTGGCCCGAGTGAATCGATGATCGATGCAAAAGCGATCATTCAGATGATCGCGCATCGCCAGCGCCGGCGGCCATGGCTTGCCCGTCTCACAAATAGAGAGGCGCACCCGTCGACGGTACCGATGTTCCGGCTGTGGCAGACGCCGGAGTATCTCGTCTACCTCGTGGAGAGGGAGCTACACGCGCTCGACGCCGCCGGTGTTCCACCGACGCGTGGCGTTCAGATTCTTCCCGAGACGTTCTCTATCGACGGGCAGCCTAATGACGGGGCCGGCATCATCGAGTGTCTATGGAGCATTTCCCAGACCGCGCGCGCGATCTGCTCGCCATCGTCGAGGATCTGAGATCCACCGCGCAGAGCAAGCTCGAACCGGAGACCTTCGCCTACCCGCCGCAAGCGTGGGGTGAGTTCATCGCTTCCCAGAGATCGGTGCGCCGCTGCACGTTCAGCCAGAACTCCGGGCTGTTGCCGAACACGCGCGCCAGGATCAAGGCCGTCGCCGCGGTGACGTTGCGCCGATTGTTGCACAGCTCGTTGACGTGCTTGCGCTGCACGCCCATGACCTCGGAAGGGCCTGCTGCATCAGCATGGTTGGCCTCATCGGTAGCTATGGTCTCAAGATAGACCTCGCTCGCCTGGTCGCGGCTGCCGTCCCACTGGAAGACGAGCCGCCACTGTCGGTTGACGCGGATGCGCTGAGCTGAATCGCGAAGGTAGCTGGCGCTCATATTCTGCGAAGACGTGCCGGTAGTGTCATGCCCCGATCATCACTTGACGACGTCAAGGATGCAGCAATTGAAGTTCAGGAAGACGCCGCGACCGAGGCTGATGAGGCCCGATAAGAATGCCACGCGGCGCCGAGAGAACTCGGCGCCGCCTAAGCCAATGTAACCTAAGTCGGGTAAGTGCTTTCTGCGAGGGTACGCGGACAGACCCTGTCCAATGCCTATTTCGACCAGGGTGGAGAAATGTAGTCGCCGGTTTTGATATCCGCGGGCCAGATAACCTTCCGCGAGCCGTCCGGCTGCCATTGCGTCATACCCATCACACGGTATCCTGGACCAAACTTCGAGTTGTGATCCGCCTCGAAGACCCAGCGAGCGGCCACGCCTGTGAAGTCGGTTTTCTCGAGTGCGCCGACGATGTCCTCTGGCTTGGTCGACTTGGCGCGCTCGATGGCATCCTTCAGAATGAAGAGTGCATCATAGGTGTATCCGCTCGTGTAATCGGGCGAAACGGTGAACTGCTTCACGTAGCTGTCGTACCACTCAATCGTGTTTGGCGTGAGCGCGGCTCGATAGCTGCCTTGGATCAGGTCAACATGGCTGACTGCATTACCATCGGTATCCTTCCAGAAGCGCGACGAGGTTCCCGATGCGTTGAGACCGACCATCGGTGGTCCGCGGAGTTCACCCCACTGCTTGACGTAGATCGCGCCATCGACGTGCGACGAGAGATCAAGGATGAACTGCGCCCCGCTTTCGGCAATCTTCGCCAGCATGGGCTTGAAGTCCTTGGTATCCAGATCGAAGGCCTCTTCGGCGACGACCTTGATCCCGGCCTCGGTCAGAATCTGCTTGATCACAGGAAGCACACCGCGAGCCCAGACAGCATTTTCCGCAAGGATGGCGACCTTGTCGAAGCCCTTCTCCTTGCGAAGATAGTTCGCGACGAAATCACCGACCGAACGTGCGATATTGTCCGTCGTGTGCATCACGCGGAACCAATACTTGTAGCGTTCACGTTCGGCGGCGACCTTCTCGGAGAGCTGAAGGGTGGCTGCTCCGGTCGAGATCATCGGGACGCGATAACGCGCCATCTGATCGACGATCGCCATTGACACGCCGCTCGATGCGGTCCCGACGACCGCGACCACTTTGTCGGACAGGACGAGCTTCTTGTAGGCGTTCGCACCAACATCAGCCTTGTACTCGTCGTTGGCGAAAATCAGTTCAAGCTTCTGGCCGCCAATACCACCTCCGGCATTGATCTTTTCGGCTGCCATACGAGCGGCATTAAGCAAGCCCTCGCCAGGAGGCGTGTTGTAGGGCGCGATCACGCCGATTTTGACGCTCTCGGCTACCGCTGTTCCCGACAGTAATGCGCTTGAAAGCAGCGCACCTGCTATCGCTTTCCATATTCTTGTGTTCGGCAATCTAAACATCTAGCGCATCCTCCTGGTTGTGGTCTTGCGTGGTCTCGTCGACTTTTTTGGAGAAGCCGAGGTGGTGCCGTTGATCTTGCTTCTCTTCTGCGGATGAAGTGGCTTGGTCTGATGAGCGACGAGGAGGCTGTCTTGCGCCACCTCCTCTTCGCGCGTCGATACGATGCAGCCGGCATCATGAACGTGCTCATCCATGATCGCTCCCACGCGCTCGGCATCTCGCTTCTCGTAGGCATCGAGGAGCATGGAGTGGTACTTTAGCGCCTTAGTCGCAAAGCGAGAGTCGCGCGCCGGAATGATGCTGTCCGGATCGGAGATCGATAAATCGGTCAGCATATCGCTGATAAAGCGGCTCAAGAGTGCGAGCAGGGGATTTGGACAAGCGCACGCGAGGATCGAGTGATACTCGAGTTCAGCGATGCGGTGTGCACGCGCCGTGACCTTCCCTTTGATCCCGAGCTTGCAGATTTCGATGGTGTCACGAAGCGCGGCGATATCGTCGTCCGTCAGCGTGTCAACGACCGACATCGCCATCATCGGCTCGAGCTTTTCCCGCACGCGGTAGATATCCGACCATGTGAGCGGCTGGAAGTACAGGAAGTTGCGTAAGGAGGCGCTCGCCTTTTCGTATGAGACGCTGGAGATGCGCGCTCCACCTTTGGGGCCACGCATGATCTCGATGAGACCATCGGATTCCAGCACCTTCAGGCCCTCTCGGACGGTGCCGCGGCTGCTCTGCAGGAGTTCTTCGAGTTCCGACTCCTTCGGCAATCGGTCGCCGGGGCGCAGTTCGCTAGCCACGATCCAGCGTTTGACCTCCTCGACAATTTGGTCGGCTCTCTTGCTGCGCACCAGCGCTCGTGGGCTCGGCTTGAACGTGCGATCGCTCATTCGTTAGAATCCTGATAATGATTATTGACATTAGTAACTGCTGATGACTTAAGTCAAGCGCGAGAAGGTCGAGCGCTGGCACGAAAGCGTGCATACCGAAGGAGCAGACTTGCGGATGTCGGGTTTGGCAGGGCGCGGACATGGGCACCGCTCCGTTGATTTTCTAAAGGGCATTTGGGCTGCCGTGCCGACGCCTTTCGCGCCAGATGGAGACATCGATCTTCCCGGCGTACGAGCGAATGCGCACCGCTTCGGCGATAGCCTTCGCCTTGACGGCATATTCTGCAATGGCTTGATCGGAGAGCTTTGGTCACTTGCACTTCATGAGCGCAAGCAGATCCTTGAAGCTGCGCTCTCTGGTGCCGGAGCGCTCAAGGTTGGCACCGTTGTCACGGCGCATAGCTTGCCCGATACCCTCGAACTGGCGCGGCACGCGGGCGACGCGGGCGCGCATCACATCGTCTTGATGAGCCCGCCGGGTATCATCCAAGAAGATGACATCGAGCGGTATGTTCGGACTGTCGCGGGCGCGACTTCTACGCCGATCGTGATCTTTGATGGCGGCGCGCAAACGGGAGGCTTTTCCGGGTCGCTCCTGGCGCGCTTCGCTCAGGATGGCATCATCAGCGGCGTAAAGTGCACGCGTGGCGGGGATTCAGCGGAAGTACTGCGTGCAACGTGCGAAAATCGAATCCCGATCACGGATCCTTACGAATCTCACGCATTCAGCAATCTGTTGCGGTTTGATCTGCGCACGCTGTACGCGGATCCAGAGCCGTACCTCTTTCAGCATCCGCGCGAACATATGATTGCGGCTTACTTCGCAGCCTTCGCTGCGGGTGACGTCGCTCAGGCCGCACGATTGTTCCGCGATCTGGAGCCGATCCGTCACGTGTATCATCGCTGGATCATGGCGCCGCTTCAGAACGGCGTGCCGGTCAATGCCATCGTGAAGCGCTGGTTCGCTTTGATGGGCTTTGCGGCGGGGCCTGTTCGAGCACCTCTTTCCGCGCTGTCCGAGGATCACGCATCGACGTTCGATACGGAGCTGAAGGACGCATTCAGCACAGTTTACGGCCCGGAGTTCGTATTCCCTGCCATGGATCGAAGCAGATGGAAATCCTAATACTCGGCCTTAGCCGAGGATCTGTCTACGCCTTGGTGGCAGTAGGATTTGTCCTGGTCTTCTCGGTCGGGGGGATTCTGAATCTCGCGCACGGCACGCTGTTCATGCTCGGCGCCTATTTCACCTACATTTACTTCAACTTCCTGTTCGGTCAGGGCGGAACACTCGCGCTCTTGGCATCCTATGTGTGCGCCATTGTCAGCGTCAGCCTGGTAGCGCTGCTTCTTTTCTTCGCGTTGTTCCGGCGCAAGATCGATTCGATCTCCTACGTCATGGTGGTATCGCTTGCGTTTGCGCTGTTCGTCGAGCAGTTCATGAAGGTGTACTTCGGCGTGACGAGCACTGGAGTTCCTTCTCTCGTCCGCGGCAGTGTCGACATTTTTGGCGTGCGGGTGCTCAATAAAGAGGTGTTGCTGCTACCGATATCGCTTTTTGCATTGGTCGCGCTTCACATGTTCCTCCGTCACTCGAGCGCGGGCCAGTCGATCAAAGCGGTGGCTCAATCCCGTGAAGGGGCGATTCTTGTCGGCATCAAGCCCGACCGTGTGCTGGCGATGACGATCGCGATCGCGGCTGCGCTGGCGGCACTCGCAGGCACATTGATTTCGTCTCTCGTGACAGTGACGCCGACAGTATGGAGTTACTGGCTCATCAAGGCTTTCGCCATCGCGATCGTCGGAGGCCTGGGTAGCCTTCCCGGTGCGGTCGTCGCCGCGTTTCTGCTGAGCTTCGTGGAGATCGCGACCACATTCACGCTGACTGACCAGTACGGAGAGCTCGTGGCGTTGATGATCATCGTTGCGATCCTGCTGTTCCGCCCATCAGGCCTCATGAGCTCCCGCCAGGTTTAGGGTTTCACAATGTCTAGACCACTGCTCATTGCAAGACGTGCGGCGGCTGGCCTTCTGGATGCGATCCAGGCTCTGTCCCTCGTATTTGTCATCATTGTTGCTGGCATCGTCATTACAGCGCTGACCTCGAGCAACTTCTATGTGCTGGAGATCTTGGTTCTCGCCGTCATCTACATGCAGTTCACATCGAGCTGGGACGTCCTGTGTGGATACGCGAACCAGGACAACTTCGGCATCGCGTTCTTCACGGGCATATCCGGCTACATCGCGGCGATCCTCAACAAATCTCTTGCGATGTCTCCATGGCTCACCGTTCCAATTTCTGCGACTGCCGCAGCCGCCGCTGGTCTGGTCATCGGCTGGTTGGCATTGCGCTTACGTGGACCATACTTCGCGTTGCTGACCATCGTATTTGCGGCGGTTCTTTCAAAGCTGGCTTACATCTTTTCGCATGTGACTGGCGGCGAGGAAGGTATCTCCGGCATCGCATCATTCAGCCGGAGTGTCGAAACCGATCTTCTGGTTTGCGTGGCGTTGCTTTTCATTTCCGTGCTCTGCATGACAGCCTTTGCGCGGTCGCACTATGGGTTGATCCTTCGATCGACACAGCACAATGAGGATGCGGCGCTCGCGTCCGGGATCAATGCTGCGCACTACAAGGTCGCCGGCTTCGGTGTCAGCGCGTTCTTTGCCGGGGTGGGCGGCGCGATGTTCGCCCACACTCATATGCAGGTGAGCCCCGAGCTCATGGCCGGCTCACTCTCGGTCCTTGTTGTGCTCATGGCCGTTGCCGGCGGTCGCGGTACGATCCTCGGGCCGGTGCTGGCCGCCGGCGCATTGACGCTCTTCAATGAGTGGCTGCGCATCATCGAGATCTATCGCCCGATCATCTTCACGGGCACGCTAATCGTGATGATTTACATCTTTCCTTCGGGGATCGCGAACGCATCGTTCTTCGCGCGCGCCCCCCTCCTGCGGCGGTTGTTGTTTGGTCGGGAGGCTTAGATGACATTGCTTGTCGCCTCCAACCTTTCGCGACATTTCGGCGGCGTGAAAGCCGTCAACGATATCAGCTTCGAGATCCCCGCTGGCACGGTGTTCGGCATCATTGGGCCGAACGGCGCCGGCAAGACGAGCCTGTTCAATCTACTGACCGGCTTTCTCCCACCCACCAGCGGCTCCGTGCGCTTCCGCAACCGCGAGATCCTCGGTGAGAAGCCGTATCACCTAGTCGATGCGGGAATTGCTCGCTCGTTTCAATTGGTCAAGCCGTTCTTCGGCATGACCGCGCTCGAAACGCTGATGGTTCCAATCTGGAGCCGAAAGCTTCGGCTGAAATTCCTAACGCGCGAAATGCGCGAAGCATCCGCTCGCGCTCAGCTCGATCGGATTGGCTTGGCGGATAAGGCCAACACGCTTGTGGATGACCTCAATCAGGGGGATCTGCGTCTGCTGGATATCGCGCGGGCGGTGTCTACCGAACCTGAGATGCTGTTTCTCGATGAGCCCTTCTCAGGGCTCGGGCAGGAACACGTCACTCGCCTGTCTTCGATCATCACTGACCTCAAGCAGTCAGGGGTCACGGTCGCGATCATCGAGCACCGTCTGCGTGAGCTGATGCAGCTCGTTGAGCATGTCATGGTGATGAATTTCGGTAGCAAGCTCGCGGAAGGCAAGCCGGCCGACGTCGTTCGGAATCCGGCCGTCATTGAGGCCTATCTCGGCAGCAAGGGGATGCAATTTGGCTCTGCTGGAGGTTGATAAACTCAGCGCGTTCTACGGGCATCTGCGCGTCCTTAGCGATGTTTCGCTGACGGTCGAAGCAGGCGAACTTATCGCCATCATAGGTTCGAATGGCGCCGGCAAGACCACCTTGCTGAGGTCGTTATCCGGTCTGACTAAAACGACCGGACGCATTCGTTTCGATGGACGCGACCTAACGGCTGCGAGCCCGCAAGAGACTGTTAGACTGGGCATTGTGCATTGCCCAGAAGGGCGCAAGTTGTTTCCTGACCTGACGGTTGGCGAGAACCTTAGCCTCGGAGCCTTCCTACGGCGGGATCACGCGGCAATCCAGGCGGATCTGGAGCGCGTCAACGATCTTTTCCCTATCCTGCATGAGCGGCGCGAGCAGAAGGCCGGCACGCTCAGCGGCGGCGAACAGCAGATGCTTGCTATCGGACGAGCATTGATGTGCCGCCCGCGCATCATTTTGCTCGATGAACCCTCGTTCGGGATCGCACCCATCATCGTCGATAGAATTTTCGAGGTGATACGACAGCTCAACGCGGGTGGCCTGACGACACTCCTCGTGGAGCAGAATGTGGGGGTGGCTCTCGATGTCTGCACCCGAGCGTACGTTCTCGAGAATGGCCACGTCGCGCTGTCTGGGTCAGCCGGCGAGATTTCGTCAAACGCGGCCGTTCGAGAAAGCTATCTGGGAATGTAGCCGCGTGCGTTTTTTGACGCCGCACTAGCTTTGGATAAGCAGGCATGAGCGCAATAGCTGATCAATCGGCACGCGAACTGCTGCACGCGTACAAGGACAAATCTCTGTCGCCGGTAGAGGTTGCGGAAGACGTGCTTCGCCGCATTGAAGCGCAGAACCCAGCGGTCAACGCGTTCTGCGTCGTGCATCCCAATGAGACGCTTTCAATGGCGCGCGCCTCGGAAGCGCGGTGGCGACGCGGCGAGCCCGCGGGCCCTGTCGATGGTTTCCCCGTGTCCGTGAAAGATATGCTGTGGCAGAAGGGATTTGCAAACCGGCGCGGCTCGCTTACCTCGTCCGCTGAGCGTGCAAAAGAGGATGCGCCGTCCGTCGCGCGCCTCCGCGAAGCCGGCGCAGTCTTTGTCGGCCGCACGGCCTTGTCTGAGTTCGCCTGGAAGGGCGTAACCGACAGCCCACTCACGGGTACCACCAGAAATCCGTGGGACACCGCCAAGACGCCCGGCGGATCATCAGGCGGTGCCGCTACCGCGGGTGCACTCAATCTCGGCGTCATGCATCTCGGAACGGATGCAGGAGGCTCGATCCGCATCCCAGCGAGCTTCACAGGTCTGTTCGGTCT
This sequence comes from Pseudomonadota bacterium, assembly GCA_963205015.1. GTDB lineage: Bacteria > Pseudomonadota > Alphaproteobacteria > Rhizobiales > Hyphomicrobiaceae. The sequence goes on along the minus strand of CAUJKI010000371.1, from coordinate 29,906 downwards.
GAAGCCGAGTTTCGGCCGCGTCGCCACGTATCCTGCTTCGGCGTTTGTTGTGCTCTCGCATGTCGGCCCGATGACGCGCACGGTCTACGATGCGGCCTTGATGTTGGATGTCATTGCGCGGCCGGACCGCCGAGATCTGATGGCCCACAACAGCACTCCGCCTGACTATACCGGTCCCCTTGAGCGGGGCGTACGTGGTTTGCGGATCGGTTGGAGTGTCGATCTCGGTTACGTCGAGCACATCGATCCCGAGGTCCGTGAAATCTGCAGTCAAGCGGTGAGAACGTTCGAGGCCCTTGGCGCAGTGGTGGAAGAAGCCACGCCAGCTTTCGCCAATCCGCGGGAGGCGATCCTCAAGCTTTGGCGGGCAGGGGCGGCAGCGGCTCTCAGCACGATTTCGCCAGACCACCATTCTCAGCTCGATCCGACGTTTGTCGCTTGTGCAGAGGCCGGAAAGAGTCTCACCGCGGTCGACTTTCTGGGCGCGTTCAATGCGCGCTCCGACTTAGCCCGGCGTATGCATGAATTTCACGATCGCTACGACCTGCTTGTGACGCCGACGCTGCCGATTGTCGCCTTCGATGCTGGGCTAAATGTCCCTCCCGGGCAGCCGACTGATGAGTGGCTGGACTGGGCACCCTACTCTTACCCCTTCAATCTTACACAGCAACCTGCTGCGAGCGTGCCCTGTGGGATGACGTCGAAGGGACTACCGGTTGGCCTGCAAATTGTCGCGCCGCTCCATCGTGACACGCTGGTGCTTCAGGCTGCGAGAGCGTTTGAGAGCGCACAACCATTCGAAACGATCTCCGCGCCGCGCGCGAGCGCGGCATGACGACCGCTGTAGGCTCCGTGTCATGCTCCATCTACGAGAAATATTCTATGCCAGTCGTGAGAAAAGTCGTCGTGTCCATCGAGGACATACATATGGAAGCAGGGCGGGCGCTGGCGCAGTCTGGACGAAAGGTCGTAGCTGCCGCCGTCATCGGCAACCCCTTTGCGGGCGGTACGTCGAAGACCTTCAAGAGCTGGTTGACGCTGGAAGCATCATTGGGAAGCTGCTGGCTGACCGTGCGGTTGAAGCTCTTGGCGAAGATCGCTCAGTTGAGAGCTACGGGAAGGCTGCCATCGTGGGCTGCCGAGGCGAGATTGAGCATGGGGCGGCGCTTTTGCATCCGCGGATGGGGAAGCCGGTCCGTGCGGCTATCGGTCAGGGCCTCGCCGTCATTCCCTCTGCAACCAAGCGCGCAGAGCCAGGTGCTTCGATCGACGTTCCACTGCATTTCAAGGACGATGAATGAAGCTTTGATCATTTCGATGCCGCTACTTTCAGCATCGTGGACGCGCCGGCAGACGACGAGATTGTTCTATTGTCAGCCCTGTCAGATCGGGGTCGCCCCCCTCACGAGGGTGAAGAAAATCTGATCGCCACGCGTTTATCGAGCCTCGTGAGACGCTGAAATCCTGCCAGCCTTTCGTTCGCCGCACTTGGAAACTCGTCCCAATGCCGTATGTAGTGTCAGCCAACGATCGAGAACGGAAAAAAGATGGATACCAGCCCCATGGATAGGGCGGACAGGTCAACGGTCGAGGACCTTTTCTCGTCCCATGTCGCCAACGCGCGCTACGAGGAGCTGTCGGCCGAAGCGATCACAAAGACGAAGACGTTCCTGCTCGACACCATTGGAGTCGGGCTTGCAGGCACCAGCGATGGCAATGCGGCGCGTGTTCTCGCGGCGGCAGAGCTATGGGGGGCAGGTGTCGACGCGACGGCATGGCACAGCGGTGCGCGTCTTCCGGCGCCCTCCGCGGCATTTTCAAACGCCTACCTGATCCACTGCCTGGAATACGATTGCATCCACGAACGCGCGGTGATGCACCCGATGGCAACTCTACTTCCAGCGCTCCTCGCGTGGTGCGAGCGAGCTGCTCGGCATGGTCAGCACGTCGATGGTAAGCGCTTCCTCAACGCGATCGCTGTCGGCGTTGATGTCTCCGGCCTGCTTGGCTCCTCGGCAATGTCGGGTCTTCGCTTCTTTCGGCCTGCCACGGCCGGCGGCTTCGGTGCGGCGGCGGCTGTTGCAAGTGTCGCCGGCTTGGACGAGGACCAAGTGAGAAATGTGCTCTCAATCCATTGCGGCCAGGTCTCCGGCACCATGCAGGCCCATGTCGAAGGTTCTCCTGCGCTTGGGCTTCAGATCGGCTTCAATGCGCGCGCGGCGGTTATGGCACATGATCTTGTCGAGGCAGGCTTGACGGGCCCACGCGCGTTCCTCACGGGGCCGTTCGGATACTTTGCCTTGTTTGAGGATGGGCGTTTCGATCCAACAATCATCGAACGCGAACTCGGGCGCGTTCGGCAGATCACGCAACTATCGCACAAGCCTTTTCCAAGCGGCCGCCTGAGCCACGCCGGCGTCGACGCATTGCGTCAGCTCATGGCTCAATACGGCTTTCCCGCAAGTGCCATCACAAGTGTCCAGGTCCATGTGCCACCGCTCGTAATGCGGTTGATGGGGCGTCCGATTATCGAAAATCTGACATCCAACCACGCCAAGCTTTGCCTCCCGTTTGTCATGGGGACATTCTTGGCGCGTGGCCGTGTCGACGTGCCGGACTTCGGCTCACCCGAGATGCTCAACGATCCAGCGGTGCACGCGTTCGCATCGCGAATTACGCTCGTCGCCGATGACAACCGCGATGAAAACGCAATCGCGCCACAGCGCGTCGTTGTGACGCTCATTGACGGCACAGAACGCGCCGTCACGATCCGCGCGATTTATGGGCATCCGGATGCTGCACTGACAGAGGCCGAAAACCTGGATAAGTTCTCGCGCAACTGCAGCTACGCGCGCCCGCCGCTGGTCCCTGAGCTGCGAGATCGGACAATCGATTTTGTCGCCAATCTAGAGCAGGCCGAGGACGTCTCAGTGATCTCCAGCTTGTTCGTGCCGCCGCGCGGCTGACGCGTAGCAGCTCAACAGATTCAGCCGTGCTTCCAGGGCCGATTAAGCTGGATGCCAGCTGAAGGAATGTTATGACAGACTCTGAATTCGTGCCGGTACATGGATCGCGCGCGTGTGCAGAAGAAGAATAAAGAGGAGCTTTGCAGATGCCTTTGGCCGGAAAGGGGATGCTGGTAACGTGGATGGATGTCGATTCCGCTGAAGAGGCGGATTTCAATCAGTGGTACGATCGCGAGCACCTCGCCGAGCGCGTAGGAATCGAAGGTTTCCTCGAAGCACGTCGCTGGATCGCCGACAAGGCGCCGACCAAGTATTTCTGCACCTATTCGACCGACACGTTCGAGGCGCTGAGCAGCCCGGCCTACAAGAAGGTGCTCGCGAGCCAGACTGAATGGTCAAACAAGCACATTTCGCGCTTTCGCAACCCGGGCCGCGTCGTCGGCCGCATTAGCCTCAGTCGCGGCGTTGGCCGTGGCGGCGTGCTGGGGGTCGTGCGCTTGCGCCCAGACGCAGCCTCGTACGAGGCGACGCGCTCAAGGCTGAAGGATCTTCTTGATCCCGGCACACTTGCCGGCATCATCTCGTTGCACCTCATCGAGAGTGATGCGAAGCTGTCGCAAAATTTGACAAACCCCGACGCGCCGAATCCAGGTGCTGCCGACTGGTATGTACTGATTGACGGCACTGGGCTTGCGGCGGTGTCGTCCCTCATCGAGGCGCGATTCAAGAACCTCGACGTTCCCACGATCTCGACGGCAACCTACCGCCTCATGTGGGACCTCGCGAAGTCTGATCTTTGATCGCAGCGCGCACGTCTACTGCGCCGCAATCTTCAACTCATGGAGATAGAGGAAAACCATGACCCCTAAGCTGAAGTCCGTTCTCGTTCTCGGTGGCTTTGTCGCAGCGCTGTTTGCGAGCACGGCTGCACAAGCGCAGAAGTGGAACATGCCGGTCCGCTCCAATGAGCGGAATTACTTCACTCGCAATATCATCCAGTTCTCCGAGGACGTGAAAAAGGGGACTGACGGCAAACTCGACATCGTGGTTCACCCTGAGGATTCGCTGACGAAACAGCCCGAGGTGAAACGTGCCGTGCAAACCGGCCAGGTTCAGATCGGCGAACTGCTCATGTCGATGCATTCGAATGAGAGCCCAATTTTCGGCGTCGACTCCATTCCCTTCCTCGCCACCAACGCCAAAGACAATCAGAAGCTCCTGAGCATCGTGCGGCCCTACATCGAGGCACGTCTCAAGTCGCAGAACATTCGCCTCCTGTTCGTCGTGCCATGGCCGGCAAACTCGTTCTATTCGGGCAAGGAGATTACGTCGACGAACGACTTCAAGGGCGTCAAGTTCCGCGCCTTCAATCCAATCACTGGCCGGCTCGCTGAGCTTATGGGCGCTGTCCCCGTGACAGTGCAGCAAGCCGAGGTCCCGCAGGCGTTCTCGACGGGCGTCATTCAGGCGATGATCACGTCGCCGGCGACTGGCGTCGATACTCAGGCGTGGGACTTCGTGAAGTACTTCTACGAAGTGAAGGCGATGTCGCCGTGGAACATCGTCATCGTCAATGAGCGTTTCTTCGACCGGCTCGACAAGAAGACGCAGGATACTGTACTCGCCGCCGCCAAAGCAGCGGAACAGCGCGGCTGGCAGCTTGCCGCGGACGAGACCGGAAAGCTCGTCGACACACTCAAGTCCAAGGGCATGAGCGTGCGCGAGCCGTCAGCCTCCTTGATGGCCGAGCTGAAGAAAATCGGCGACCAGCTTGTTCAGGAGTGGGTGAAGAGCGCCGGCGCCGACGGTGAGAAGATTATGAGCGCCTACTCCAAGTAAGAGAAGACGATGACGACATTTCTGAACAGACTCTACGCGGCGGGGACCCTCCTCGCCGCGATCTGCATGATCTTGATTGCTGTGCTGACTTTGGTGCAGATTCTCGGTCGGCTTTTCGGGGTCATGGTGATCGATGCCGGCGAGATTGCTGGATATGCCATGGCGGGATCCATCTTCTTCGCGCTTGCCCACACGCTGCGCACCGGCGGGCACATCCGCGTCAATCTGCTGCTGACGCGTCTCAAGGGCCGCACTCGGCAGGTGTTCGAGTTCGTCTGCCTAGCCGTAGCGCTTGTGCTCGCGGGGATGTTCGCAATCTTCTCCGTGAAGATGACGATGGATTCATATGCGTTCAACGACGTCTCGACAGGGATGATGCCTGTTCCGCTCTGGATCCCTCAGTTGACTATGGCGTTGGGCTCGATCCTCTTCGTGATCGCCTTGATCCATGAGCTCGTTGCGATGTTGCGCGGCGAGCAGCCGGGCTATATCGCCGCAGAACGCGCCGAAGGCTTCTCCGAATAGGTTCGCTCCGAATGGATCCTCTCTATTACAGCCCCATCTTAATCGTCTCGCTGTTGATTCTGCTTGGCGGCGGCATCTGGATCGCCATTTCGCTGATGGGCGTTGCCGTCATCGCTATCCTGTTCTTTGCCGATGCACCACTCGATCTCGTCATGCCCTCCTCCATCTGGAGCTCGGTAAGTAGCTGGACGCTCACCGCGTTGCCACTGTTCATCTGGATGGGAGAGATTCTCTTTCGCACACGACTGGCGGACGATTTGTTCAACGGGCTAGCGCCCTGGGTGAACCGTCTTCCAGGTCGTTTGCTACATGTAAACGTGATTGGCTGCGGTATCTTCGCCGCGGTCAGCGGGTCATCGGCGGCGACCGCGGCGACGGTTGGACAAATGTCGCTCCCGGAGTTGAAGCGGCGAGGCTATCCGGAAGCCATCAGCATTGGTTCGCTCGCGGCTTCCGGCACGCTTGGCCTTTTGATTCCGCCTTCGATCATCATGATCGTCTACGGTGTATCGGCGAACGTCTCCATCGCGCGCCTCTTCCTCGCCGGGGTTCTTCCGGGTCTCCTCGTCATCGCGCTGTTCATGGCCTACATCGCCATCTGGTCGCTGCTCAACAAGGGCAGGATGCCGCCTCCTGATGCAGGTTTGAGCTTCGTCGAGAAATTCAGCCGACTGCGTCTGCTGCTGCCGACCGTGCTGTTGATCATGGCGGTTATCGGCTCGATCTACGCCGGCTTCGCGACAGCGACCGAGGCCGCGACGCTCGGAGTCGTGGGCTCTCTGGGCATTGCGTTGTTCTCCGGGAGCCTGACGTGGGAAAATTTCAAGGACAGCCTTTACGGCGCCACACGTACCTCGTGCATGATCGGCTTCATCATTGCCGCGGCGGCCTTCCTCTCGGTGGTCATGGGCTATGCGGGTATTCCACGCGCCCTCGCCGAGTGGATCGGCACGATGAACCTTTCCGCTTATCAGCTGATCTTCGCGCTGACGATTCTGTATCTGATCCTCGGTTGCTTCCTCGACGGTATCTCCATGGTCGTTCTCACCACGGCGATTATCATGCCAATGGTCGAGGCCGTGCATATCGATCTCATCTGGTTCGGAATCTTCATTGTTCTGGTCGTGGAAATCGCGCAGCTGACACCGCCCGTGGGCTTCAACTTGTTCGTGGTCCAGGGCTTGACGGGCCGTGACATCCTCTATGTCGCGAAGTCCGTGTTGCCTTTCTTCGTTTTGCTTTGCGTCTCCATCGTCATCATGACGATTTATCCCGAGATCGCGACGTGGCTGCCCAAGACTATGTTCAGCGCTCGCTGAGCTTCGTTCCAACCTTCGACTTTCGACAAGGCTACAGAAGTCATCATGTCCCAGCTCGACGCCACGTCCCTTCCAGTCCACAAGCTCGCAACTGAAATCGCGACGCGGCGACTTTCTCCCGTTGATGTCGTGGAAGCCTATCTCGCGCGCATCGCCGCGAGAGAGGCGAAGCTACAGGCCTTTGTAGAAGTCTACGCGGATGACGCTCGCCTTGCGGCGCGCGCTGCCGATGAAGCCATCCGCTCCGGCCATGCAGTGGGGCCGTTGCATGGTGTTCCCATCGGCGTGAAGGACCTTGTCGAGATCGAGGGGCGCGCGACCACGGGCGGTACCGCAGCATGGCGCACCCGCAAGTCCCAACACACAGCGACACTCGCTCATCGCTTGATCGCGCAAGGCATGATCGTGCTCGGGAAAACGCACACGGTCGAGTTTGCCATGGGGGGCTGGGGCACCAACACGCACCTTGGCACACCCTGGAACCCCTGGGACCTGAACCGTAAGCGCACGCCGGGCGGCTCCAGCAGCGGCTCCGGCGTTGCGGTCGCCGCAGCCCTTGCCCCTTGGGCGATCGGCACCGACACCGGCGGTTCGGTCCGCCTGCCCGCCTCCTGGTGCGGCATCACGGGGCTCAAGACGACGATCGGGCGCGTCAGCACCTACGGTGTCCTACCGCTCAGCCCGACACTCGACACACCAGGCCCCATGGCGCGCAACGTCGAGGATGCGGCACTGCTCTACACCGTGATGCACGGTGCCGATCCTCTCGATCCGCTCACGCTCGGCTTGCCGTATACCGATCCGATGCCCGGGCTGAAGCGTGGTGTGCGCAGCCTGCGCCTTGCCCGTATGCCCGAAGCGGAACGGAAATTTGCGTCCGCCGATGTGCTTGCCGCCTATGACGCGTCGATCGTGGAACTGGAGCGTCTCGGCGCCGAGATCGTCGACGCGAACCTGCCGTTCGGCTTTGCCGACGTGGCGGCGCTGAACATGCGCATCATGCAAGCTGAGAGCTATACCCTCCTGCATGAACTGATCGACGATGAGAAGTCACCGCTCGATCCACATGTGCGGCCGCGGATCGCCGCAGGGCGGACCATCACCGCACAGGCCTACATCGCGGCGCTGTACCAGCGCCAAGCCATGAAGAAGGCATTTATGGCGGCGCTGGACGGCATTGATGCGCTTCTGACGCCCACGACGATGACCACCGCCTTGCCGCTCGACGAGGTCGACCAGACAAACGCTCCTGCGCACTACACGCGCTTCGGAAACTTCCTGGAGTTGTGCGGACTGGCGCTTTCGAACGGATTTGATGGTGGCGGGCTCCCGACCTCGCTTCAGATCATGTGCCGTCCCTACGATGAAGCGACGGCGCTTCGCATCGGCTGGGCCTACCAGGACGCAACCGACTGGCACCTTCGCCGTCCGGCAGAATAGATCACTGGAACGAGGCGATCATGAGTGCTCTGGAGCAGTTCGTCATACTGGGCGAGCAGCGCTATCGCGTTGAACGGCCGTGGGGGAAGTTGCCGACCCGTCTCAGCTTCGCCGGGATCGCTGACGTGACGGCGTTGCCCTCAGACAAGATCGCCGTTCTACGACGCGCCGACCCTGCAGTTCTCGTCTTCGCCGCCGATGGATCGTTGGTGGACCGCTGGTCGATGCCGGACGTGGTCGCGGGGCACTACATCCGCGCCTCGGCGACTGGGAAAATTTTTCTGACCGACTTCGACGGGCACCGCATTTTCATTTTGAACGGCGACGGCCAATGCGAGCAGATACTCGGCAAGCGTGACCAACCGAAATTCGGCGCGCCCTTCAGCCATCCGGCCGACGCCGTCGAAGCGCCGGATGGCGAGATCTACGTGGCCGACGGATACGGAAACTCCAACGTTCATTGCTTTGCGCGGGACGGAACGCTGCTCGCAACCTGGGGCAAGCCCGGCAAGGGGCGGCTCGAATTCAGCACACCTCATGCGGTAGCCTTTGATCGCGCCGGCCGCCTGCTCGTTTGCGACCGCGAGAACAATCGGGTGCAGGTCCTCGATCGCTCGGGTCAGTGGCTCGGCGAACTCGATGGGCTTTATAAGCCCATGGCGGTCGAGCCAACGCCCGACGGCGGCGTCTTGGTCACCGATCATACGCCGCGGCTTTCCCTGTTTTCCGCTGACGGCAAGCTGGTCGGCCGCTGCCGAACGTTCGGCACTGTGGGTCACGGCCTCGCGCTCGCGCCGGACGGCTCGATTTTCGTCGCCGAGATGGGACCCGACACGCTGACGCGCCTTGCCCCCGTATGACGTTGCCAAAGAGGCGGTCGCAGCGGGCAACGAGACAATAGGAACAATGAAATGGCTTTCGTGACGACGACTGATGGCGTCAAACTCAACGTCGAGGAAGCGGGTGACGGAACGCCGCTCGTATTTGTCCACGAATTCGCTGGCGATCAGCGCAGCTGGGAAACCCAGGTGCGCTATTTTTCCCGACGCTATCGCTGCATCACTTTCAACGCACGCGGTTACGCGCCGTCCGACGTGCCTACCGAGATCGAAAAATACTCGCAGCGTCGCGCGATCGACGATATCCGCGACGTTTTCGATGGCTTGAACATCGACAGCGCTCACGTCGTCGGCTTGTCGATGGGGGGCTTCTCCGCATTGCACTTCACGGCTGCTCACGCCTCACGTGTTAAGTCCCTTGTGGTCGCAGGCGTCGGCTACGGATCGGAAAAACATCTGGAGAGTGTCTTCCGCGAGGCGGCACAGCAGGCTGCCCGCCAGTTCGAGACGCTTGGCTGCGAAAAATTCTCCCACATCTACTGCGCCGCCGCTGCTCGCATTCCGCTCCTGCTTAAAGACCCGCGTGGATGGGAGGAGTTCCGCCGCATGATGGGCGAGCACGATTCCAAAGGCGCCGCGCTCACCATGCGCGGTGTGCAGAGTCAGCGCCCCTCGATTTATGATTCAAGGAACCGCTTCGTCGGCTCGACGTCCCCGTTCTCATAGTATCGGGCGATGAGGACGACCATTGTCTCCAACCTGCGCTGTTCATGAAGCGAACCATTCCGGCGAGTGGCTTGGCGATCCTGCCGAAGACCGGTCACACCCTCAATCTCGAGGAGCCGGCCATGTTCAATGCATTGGTGGCCGATTTTCTGGCGCAGGTCGAGCAAGGCGCTTGGCGCCCCCGCGATCCACGCTCGAATCCGGCAGAGATCGTGAAGACGAGTTAAACGGTGATATCCGCTAATGGCATGGTCCGGCCGCGCTCAGTGCCCTACAACGGGCGGATCGGGTCGGGGAGGGATATCGAGCTGAGGAGCGCGCGATCTCATCCCATGTGCAGAAGCACGCCGACGTTTCCGCCATCGGAATCGATATCGGTAAGAACACGTTCCATCTCATCGGCCAGGATCGGCGCGGCAAGATCGTCATGCGCGCTCGCGTGTCCCGGGCGCAGCTTATGGAACACCTCGTCAATGTTCCACGATGCCTTATTGGCATGGAACCGGTGCTGGCACCCATCACATTCAACGGCGGGTTCATGCGCTGTCGTGTTCGGGAGCAGATCATTGGGCATCTGCGGAAGGTGATGGATGCCGTCCACACAGCATCAATTGCTGACAATCGCCGCGGTTTGCGAGCCGGCGTTGCAGACGCCATCGAACTAGTTGTTTTCGAGCAGAAACAGTCATTAATCCAACCAGTCTCGGACTGAACCGATACCGCATCTGCAAACCGAGATCCCCCCGTTCGGTCAGGGGCCTGTTTGCGCGATGCTCGGGCGGGCTATGTCTCCGTGCCCGACGTGGAGCGCGTGAACGCGGAACTGCAACGCGACAGATCATGACCGCCTGGAATACCAAACTGGCAGCGAAGCTCTGAGCGGCGCGAAATCAGCTTGGCGCAGGGCTTCATCGGTGCTCTGCTCATCGCAGAGACATGTAACGAGGAGCGGAAACGGCCATGAACGGCAGATTCGCGGAGAGGAGCGCTCTCGTCACGGGGGCGGCATCGGGCATCGGGCTCGCTATCACACGGCAGATCCTGAACGCGGGCGGGCGCGTTGTGGGAAGTGACATCAACAGCGACCTTCTCACGCATGTCGCCAAGGACCTTGGGCCCCACTTTGCCCCGCTCGCCGGCGACGTGACGAAGGAGGCAGATGCGGAGGCGCTGGTCACGCTAGCCGTCGAGCGTAGTGGGCGACTCGACATAGCGTTCAATGTCGCGGGCGGCAATCGGGCTGGCTACATCGTCGACCAGAGCGAGGAAGACTGGAGCTTCGTCATCGACCTTTGCCTCAAGAGCGTGTTCCTCGGGATCAAGCATCAGGGCCGCCAGATGCTGCGCCAAGGGGGCGGCGCGATCGTCAACATTGCCTCGCTCAATGCGCACGTGCCGATGTTCGCGGGCGCGGCGTATGCGACGGCGAAGGCCGGAGTCGAGATGCTCACACGGAATGCGGCGCTCGAATGGGCAGACCGAGGGGTGCGGATCAACGCGGTGCTGCCGGGCCTCGTCGAGACACCTCTGACGCGGCCGCACTTCCAGGATCCGGAGCGGCTCGCGGCCTTCAAGTCACGCATCCCGATGGGGCGGCCGGCGCGGCCCGAGGAGATCGCGGCGCCGGCGCTCTTCCTGGCGAGTCCGGATGCCAGCTACGTTTCGGGCGCGAGTCTGCTCGTCGACGGCGCCTGGGCGGTCTCGGGCTATCCCGATATGCGGCCGTTCCGTGGTGGAGAGAAGTGGCAGCCGTGAGCTGGGCTGCATCAGTGGCCGACTACGTTAGTCACAGCCGTGTCTGGCGACTGCGCTGATCCATTCTCCGACGAGGAACGAGGCCTCAATCCTTCGCATCAGGCCCAGCGCTCTATGGTGACGTGCGCAGTTGGCAATTGCCGCTTGGTTGGTTTCATTGTCGTCCATGACATTGGCAGACGGTCTGCGTCTGCTTGACCCTGGAAGCGGAGCTGCCCCACCGCCCGCGTCGTGCACCTGGAGGACGCCGCAGCTCTTCGCGAACGGATCTACGCGGCTGGGAGATCTTCACTGCAGACCGCTTGGGCGCACATCATGATCAGTCGACACGGTCATCGCGAGTTTCCTGGTGACGCCGTCGGTGATCACCGATGACACTCATAAGATCTTGCGTGGTGCCGACCAAGCGGCATCAGGTCTTCATCAGGCTCGGCAGCCAGGTAATGATCCCAGGGAAGATCATGCAGAGGATGAGGCCCAACAACATCAATCCGACGAACGGGAGCGCCGACTTGTAGATATCCAGCATCGAGACTCCGGGTGGAGCCACGGCCTTCATGTAGAACAGATTGAAGCCGAACGGCGGCGTCAGGTAGCCGATCTCCATGTTGATTACGAACAGAATTGCGAACCACATCGGATCGAAACCGAGCGAGATCACCAACGGGAAAAAGATCGGAGCGGTCAGGAGCACGATCCCCGTCGGGTCGAAGAAGCAGCCGAGCACCAAAAGGATGAGCTGCATGGTGATGATGACCATCCACGGATCGCCCACTCCCTTGATGAGAGTCGAGACGATCGACGCGGCGCCCGTCACGGCATAGAGCGCCGTAAACGCCGAGGCTGCAAACACGATCCAGATCACCATCGCGCTCAAACGCAAGGTGATGAACAGTGCCGAGGTGAAACTTTCCCAGGTGAATGAGCGCTTGACCAGCGCGCTGACGATCGCACCAAGGGCACCGATTGCCGAAGCCTCACTCGGTGTCGCGAGACCGAAGAACATCGACCCCATCACGGCGAAAATCAAGCCGATGGGAAGCAACAGTGCTCCCAACAGCTTGATCCGCTCCTGCCGCGGAAGTCGCTCTTCGGGCGGGACACTCGGCCCCATATCCTTCTGGATGTAGCAGCGGATGAGGATATAGGAGACAAACAACGAACTGAGCAGCAGTCCCGGCAGAATGCCGGCAATGAACATCTGGCCGACCGATTGCCGCGAGGTCAGCGCGAGGATGATCATCAGCACGCTCGGTGGGATCAGGATGCCAAGCGAACCGCCTGCCGAGATGCAACCGACTGCAATGTCCTTCTTGTAGCCGCGTTTGAGCATCGAAGGCAGTGCGATCAAGCCCATCGATGTGGTGGCGGCACCGCTGATGCCGACCATCGCCGCAAACATCGTGCAGATAAGTACCGTTCCGGCTGCGAGCCCGCCGCGCAACCCGCCCATCCAGTGATACATCAACTCGTACATATCCTCGGCAATGCCGCATCGCTGCAGCATGGCCCCCATGAATATGAACATAGGGACGGCCACGAGCAGGAACATGTCCATGGCCATGTAGGTCCGATTTGCGAGAACCGGCAGCGCGTGCGGCCCCCACAAGAGGATGATGAACAGCGTCGCGACACCGCCGATCGCGAAAACCAGCTGCAGCCCCGAAAGCAGGAGAAGGACGAGGCTGCCGAACAGTATGATCGTCAGCCATTCTGGGCCAAGGGAGAGCATGCGTGTACTCCTGGGGGCATTGTCGGTGTCGGGCAGCGATCAGACGCTGTGGCGACGCGGGTGAGCCATGAAAGGAGATGGTCAGGGGACCTGCACCTGTACGGGAAAGACATCCTCCCCCTTGATGGCGATGGCCACATCGCGGATGAGCTTGGCGAGAACCTGCATCAGGAACAGGAAGCATCCCACCGGCAGCGTCGTGCGCAGCGGATAGTAGATGGGCTTCCAATGCGACATCGTGGTCTCGCCGATCTGCCACGAGTTTATGGTGATCTTCAGCGACACCCAGAACAGGACGCCGAGGAAGAGAAAGGCGAAGACGCTGGTGAGGACGTCGAGTATCGCGCGCCCTCGAGGTGAGAGCTGCCCCCAGACGATGTCGACGTTGACGTGCCCCCCCGCTAGGTGCGTATAGGCCCCGCCGAGCACGATGTAGGCACCGTAGATGAACAGGGATATCTCATAGGCCCATAGCGAAGGCGAATTGAAGAAGTATCTCATCACGATCTCCCAGATCATGATGAAGAGCATCGGGCATATCAGGAACGCGACGACCCAAGCGAACTTGGCATTCAGCCAGTCTGTGAAGCGCAGGTAGTATTCGATCGCTTTCACCGTGTCCCCCTATCCTCGCAGGTGGAGTTGGCCTGCAGGCACCTGGACCTCCGCGTCATCGCATCGATCCCCCACACCTGCTCGTCCGGCCACCGCAGGCTACGGCCTCTGCGATGGCTCAATGCGTGCGCAGTGCGCGTGCGAGCGCCCGTTCGGGTCCTTGCACGACCGCGCGCCGCGACGTCGCGTCGTGCCATATCGGACCTGAGAATTTTCCGGCGCTCGGCACCACGAGGCGAGCCTCAGACCGGCAACCGCTTCGGCCCGTAGTAGTTTTTGTAAAGCTCGCGCGCCTCGGTGTAGATGTCGATCATCTTGTCGATGTGGGGGACCTTGCCGCGCATGCCGATGAAGCGCTGCCAGCACCACTCGGCGGCCTTGTTCAGCTCGTCGTCCGGCATGGTCATCGTTTGCATGCCGCCGTCGGCGAGCCGCTTGCGACCGCGCGCATCGGTCGGGATGGTCAGTGCGGAGAGATCGAGGTTGTGCACGCGGGACGCCGACAGCATGACCTCCTGAAGATCCTTGGGCATTTCGTTGAAGGTCTTCAAGTTCATGATGATTTCGCAGACGTCGTACGGCACCACCGATGGGTTGATGAAGTACTTGCAGATCTCGTGCATTTTCATGCCCGCCCAGGCGTCCGGTGAGCCGAAGGCCGCCGCGTCCAAGATCTTGGTCTGGACCGCGGTGTAGACCTCGCCGCCCGGCACCGTGACAATGGATGCGCCGTTGTGGACGAGCCAATCGGCCCAGATTCCGAACGCACGCACCTTCATGCCCTTGAAGTCGGCATATTTCTCGATGGGACGCGTCGACACCATGGTGCCCCACTCGTCCGAGCACTCGTAGCTGAGATGCATCACGCCGTGCGGCCTGTACGCCTCACGCCACAGTTCTTTGATGCCCATGAACTGATAGATGTATTCGTAGAACTCGACGTTCGTGAATGGAAAGAACGGCACCGCCCATAGATATTCGCCGACGGGCACGATGCCCCGGTGATAGACCGACGACGTGATCGCAAGATCGGCCACGCCGGAAGAGACGCCGCGGAACGTCTCGCCGATGCCGAGCAGCACCTCGGCATTGAAGTTGGTCATCTGGATGCGACCGCCGGACATCGTGTTGACGCGATCGACGAAGAGCTGTGCGGCACGGTCTTGAGACTCGATACCGATGCCGGTCCAGTTGCTCTGCAGCTTGAGTTGCCAAGTCTTGTTCTGCGCCTTGGCAATTGTCGGCATGGCAAGCGAAGCAGCGCCGACACCCGCGACGCTCGCTACCGCGGTCTTCAGATACTCACGCCGGTTCGGCGCCTTCTTCGAGACGACACCCGATGACGCATCTGCAGTGCGACCGGACGCGGTCGGGCTCTTTCCAACTTTATCGGACATGATATTCCTCCCATCGGTTTTTCTTGCATGTATTTTTCTATGATTTATCCGCTACCCTCTTTTTATTGTCAATGAAGGCGTAGGCAGGATCGGGCGTAGTCGACACTGCGGATCACGCCGCTTCTATCGAGCGAATCTGCTGTTCCGAAGCGGCGCCTCTCGTACGAGCTCCAGCACAGCGCGCCAGAGTGGCCCATTCGTGTCGATGAAACGCTCGATGATATCGAAGTGATGCCCGTCGATCTGATCGACGACCGTACAGACCAAGCCGGCTTGGTGCCATGCGGCGGCCAGATCGCGCTGATGGCGCTGGAATTCCTCGGACTCATCTCCGCCCGTCGACAGGATCAGCGGCGGTGCCTTCGTCGGCAGGTGATGGATCACGCTCTGCCGCTTCGACGTCTCGGGTGTTATCCCGATCTCCGTGTTGAGATAGCAGAGGCGGATGGGCTCCAGATCGTAGAGACCATTGAGCGCGCATCCACCCTTGAGAGCATTGGCCGGAAGCCCGAACTCCTCCCACCGCGTGGCAAGGCCGGAGACAGTGAGATGGCCGCCCGCGGAGGTGCCGGAAATAAAGATTCGATCGGGATCGAAGCCGTGCTCTGCGGCGGTCTTGTGCAGATAGGCAACCGACTGGCGGATGTCGTTGACGATTTCGTCGATCGTGACCCTGGGAGCGAGGCGATAGTTCACTACCGCCACAGAAATGCCTGCTGCGACGTAAGGCTCTGCGACGTAGCTGAACTCCGACTTGTCCTGTGCGCGCCAATAGCCGCCATGGATGAAGATCAGCAGTGATGCGCCGGGCTTTGCCAGAAAGAGATCGAGCTTCTGCGCGGGATCGGGGCCGTAGCCGAGATCGAGCTTGGATCGCCCCTTCAGCGCTTCGCGTGCCCGAGCGCTCCGATCGGCCCACGACTTGAAGATCTCCGGATAGTCGGGAACCATCGCGCGGATATTGTATTGCGCGTCGAGCTGATCCTGCGTCATGCCGCGGTACACAATGCCTGCTGACATAGGCTTCTCCATGATGGCGTGATTGTGGAACTCACTGAGTACGTGATCACCCCTCCGGTTCATTCTGCGTCGCGAAACGTGAAGCGCCGCATGAGTTCAGCCACGGCCCGCTGCATGGGACTACCGCCTTCGAGCGCGCGCAGGACGCGATGACGGTCGTCCATGACGTTCTGCTGGGCGAGCCGCAATTGCGTCTCGATGCTCTCGATGTCGATCGTGAAGCCGACGATGCCCGACAGAATGTGGTCGACATACTCGGCAACGGTATCAATGTGCCAGGGTGATCCCGCCGGCTCCATCTCCTTGCTGAGGCGGACGACGATGGCGCGCAGACTGGCGCTATCCTGCACGAGACGAACTCTGCCGCGGACATGGATGCTGGCATACAGCCACGTCGGCGCGCGTGGGTGCGTGCCGTACCAGCTTGGCGAGACATGCGTATTCGGGCCGAGAAACGAAACCAGCACCTCCGGGCTTTCCTCGAAGGCCTTCCACTGCGGATTGGCACGCGCGCAGTGACCTACGAGGCGCCCGTTCGGGCAGATACGGCGGTCGAGCAGGAAGACGACGAGGCTCGACTCGATGCGGCC
Organism: Pseudomonadota bacterium; assembly: GCA_963205015.1. Lineage (GTDB taxonomy): Bacteria > Pseudomonadota > Alphaproteobacteria > Rhizobiales > Hyphomicrobiaceae. Next base: position 13,143 of record CAUJKI010000371.1, on the reverse strand, counting down.
GGCTGCCGAAACGATGCTGCCGAGCCGGATCTCCTCGATGAGCGAGAAGGCGACATCGTGGTCGGTCTCCTTGAAGGCATCGGGGATATACACGGCGCGTGGTCTCCGCTGGCTGCAGTGAATGCTATGGAAGGTGCGTGCGGCCTGCTATCGTTAGACGGTCAAAAATCATCGCGTTCTGGCCAAATGCCGAGAAGCACCCGCGCCGTCGATTATCAGGACCTTCCGCGCCCCGTAGCGGCTATGGCGGACGAATACCCGCCCGGACATGCGAGCGTGCGCCACACGCACCGACGCTCGCAGCTCTTCTACGGAACGACAGGGGTTGTTCGCGTGGTCACACGGGACGGCACATGGACAGCACCACCCCATCGGGCTGTATGGGTTCCTGGTGGCATCGAGCATCAGGTGGTTTGTCGCGGCGCCGTCGCTTTCCGCACGCTCTACATTGAGCCTGATGCCAGTCCGCTCCTGCCGGCGACCTGTTGCGTTCTTGAAGTATCGGAGCTGTTGCGCGCGCTCATCCTTCGAGCCGTCGCGCTCCCGCTCGAGTACGACCCGAGCAGCCCGGATGGACGGATCATGGAACTTATTCTCGACGAGCTCGGTGCGGCGACGGCGAGCCCGCTCCACGTTCCTATGCCTGCAGCGCCGTCTCTCAGGTGTCTTTGCGAGGCCTTCTTGCGGGAGCCTGCCTGCAAAGACGACATCGACAGATGGGCGGCAAGGGCGGCCATGAGCCGGCGCACGCTTGCGCGCCGCTTCCGTAGCGAGACGGGTATGACCATCGCCGCGTGGCGCCAGCAGGCCCGCATGATGGAAGCGCTGGCTCGCATAGGCGAGGGGGCGCCGGTGACGGCGGCCGCCTTTGAGGTCGGATATGACAGTGCCAGCGCGTTCAGTGCTGCCTTCCGCCGCGTCTTTGGATGCCCGCCGACGCACTACTGAGAGCTGCGCGCAATTCTCCGGCGGCGCGATGTGGCATTGCAACGCCAGCGACATAGTCGCCCTGACCATCGTGCGGTCGAAGGATGCTTGAGTGCACGGGCCGGGCCTGCAGCAGAATGTACCGGTGGTAAGAAATTGGAGCGCTGGCTTGAACTGGTGTGCTCAAGATGGTTCAAAGGGCCTAACAAGCAGTACTCGACACAAAGTCATACACACCAGGAGGAAACGGAATGGAAATTGATCGCAGAACCTATCTCGGTGGCATGGGCGCTGCACTGGGCGCGGGCCTTCTCCCGGATATGGCCGCGGCGCAGGCGCAATCCATTTCCAATTTGCCGTCGACGATGATCTGGAGTGTGTACGACGTCGGCGCCTCCGGCTACGTTGAGGCCTCCGCGGTGGCCGACGCACTTGGGAAGACTTTCGGCACCCGTGTACGCCTTCAGCCGTCCGGCACCTCGATTGGACGTATTCAGCCGCTCAAGGAACGCCGTGTCTCCCACGGATGGCTGGCAACTGAAGTCTTCTTCGCCGCCGAGGGCCTCTACGAGTACGCTGCACCAACCTGGGGGCCGCAGGACCTGCGTTGTCTGCTCGGTCGCGTCAACTCGCTGTCGATCGCCACGACAAAAACGAGCGGCATTAAGACGCTCCAGGATCTGAAAGGCAAACGCTACGCGATCGCGAAAGCCAACACATCGGTCAATGCCAAGGTCGAGCCGATCCTCGATGCCGCCGGCATTTCCTACAAGGACATGAACGTTGTCGAGTTCCCGAGCTACGGTGCTTCGCTCAAAGCGCTGGTCGAAGGGCGTGCGGATGCCGCGGGTGCCGCGCCGACGACGGTGACGCTGCGCGAGCTGGAAGCGAGCCCGCATGGGATCAGCTGGATCGAGCTCCCCGCGAGCGATACGGGCCTGTGGAGCAAAATCCAACGCGCCATCCCGCTCGCCTCGCCCTACATGGAAGAACTCGGCGCCGGTATGAGCAAGGAGAACCCCAAGGCCGTCATGGGCTATCGCTATCCCATGATTACCGTGTACGCGGACGCCAAGGAGGACGAAGTCTACGCGGTGACCAAGGCGATCATCGATACCTACGACATCTACCGGCCTGCGACGCCCGTCATGGAACGTTGGGAGATCAGCAAGGCCGGGGCCTATCCTATGGACGCTCCTTTCCACGACGGCGCGATCCGCTACCTCAAGGAGAAGGGCGTTTGGAGCGCCGATCACCAGAAGTGGCAGGACGGCATCGTGAAGCGCCAGTCGCTGTTGCGTCAGGGCTGGGCCGAGATGATGGCCAAGGAGCCCGCCGCAAAGGGTGCCGACGCGGCCAAGCTGCTCGAGCTTTGGACCCCGCGCCGCGCGGAGATCCTGAAGTCCCTCTAGCTCTCGGTTGAAATCGGCAAGCGCGGCGGAACGATCGTTCCGCCGCGCTTGCTGTTGTTGTCGTTTTGCCGCCGCGGACATTGAAGGACGCTGGCTCTCGAGTTTAAAGCCCGATGAGGAATGATGCCGATGACGACCGCTGACGCCGAGGTCGCCACCCCCCAGATCGAAGATCCTGAGGCTCGCTCGGCGCGGCTCGAAGGCGCCGCCTTCTGGGCGACGTTCGTCCTGACCGCGCTCGGCCTTCTGCTCTCGGTCAACCAGATCTTCAATCTGGGCCTTGGCGGCTTCAGGCCGATCAGCACCGCCTACTACTACCTCATGATCGGCATCTTCGGCGCTATTGGGTTCCTTGCCTATCCGGCGCGCAAGCCATGGCGCGGTCCCGTTCCCTGGTACGACTGGCTGTGTGGTGCTGTTCTGCTCGGCCTCATGATCTGGATCGCGACACGGGCCCAGGCAATCATAGACGCCGGCTGGAACACGACCGGCCCGCTGGAGGCGACCATTGTCGCCGGCGTCGTCGTCGCCCTGGTTCTTGAAGGGCTTCGCCGCACTGGCGAGATCATCCTTTTTGTTTTCTGCCTCGTTTTCGCGTCGTTCCCGCTCTACGCGGGTTACATGCCGGGGTTTCTTTGGGGTGTGCAGCTCGATCTCGGCCAAGCCCTCAATGAGCACGTGTACGGGCTCGAGAGCCTGATCGGTATCCCGATGCAGGTCGTCACCGATACGCTGATCGGCTTCCTCGTCTTCGGCGTCGTGCTGTCGACGACAGGAGGCGGGGCCTTCTTCATGGAGTTCGCCTCGGCGCTGCTCGGCACGTCTCGCGGCGGACCCGCCAAGGTCGCGATCATATCGTCGGGTTTGTTCGGGATGCTGTCGGGCAGCCCGACATCGAACGTGCTGACGACCGGCACCCTGACCATCCCGACCATGAAGCGCTGCGGCTATCCAGCCACCTACGCGGGCGCGGTCGAAGCCTGCGCTTCCACCGGCGGTGCGCTGATGCCACCGGTCATGGGTGCGGCGGCCTTCATCATGGCGAACTTCCTGAACGTGCCTTACGCCGACGTTGTGATTGCGGCGTTCCTGCCGGCGCTGCTCTTCTATTTCGCGCTTTTCATCCAGACGGATTTCTACGCAGGCCGTAACGGCCTCCGCGGCGTCGGTGCTGACGAGGTGCCGCCGCTGATGTCGACACTCATTGGCGGCTGGTATTACATCGCGGCCATCATCGGCCTGACCGTGTTGCTGCTGGCCTGGCGTCTCGAGGGCGAGGCACCGTTCTGGGTTTCGCTCTTCCTCGTGTTCATTGCCGTCGTTCGCGCGCGCGCGATCGGCTTCACGCCTTACCGGTTCGCCGGCCTCGTTGTCGACGTCGGCCAGTCGATCGCCCAGATCGTCGGGCTGATCGCAGGTATTGGGCTGATCATCGGCGCCTTGTCGATCACGGGTGTCGCCAATTCGTTCTCGCGTGAGCTCGTCCAGTACGCCGGCAACAATGTGTTCCTGCTACTGATGACCGGCGCGCTGACGAGCTTCATCCTCGGCATGGGGATGACAGCCTCGGCCTGCTACATATTCGTCGCCATCACGGTCGCGCCCGCGCTGATCACCTTGGGCCTCGATCCCATGGCCGTCCATCTCTATGTCTTCTATTGGGGTCTCGTGTCGTTCATCACGCCGCCAGTGGCACTGGCGGCGATTGCGGCGGCCTCGATCGCCAAGGCGGACGCGATGGCCGTCGGCTTCAAGGCCATCCGCATCGGCTGCCTGCTGTTCCTGCTGCCGGTGCTCTTCGTGCTGCAGCCGGCGCTGATCCTCAAGGGTCCGCTGCTGGAGGTCCTTCAGGTGTCCGCGACAGCAATCGCGGCCGTGGTCCTGCTCGCGGCGTCGTTCGAGGGCTACTTCTACAAGCTTGGGAATCTACCCGTGTGGTCGCGCATCCTGATCGGCATCGCTGGTTTCCTGATGCTCATCCCTGAGACATATACGGACCTCGCCGGGCTCGCCATGGGGATTGCGACGCTCGCAGTTCTGGCTCTTTCCGGGTATCGGGCCTCCACGCAATCCTAGAGCACGTCTGCAGAGCAGCAGCTATACCGCCAAACCCAGACGTGCTCTAGGCGACGAGATCGCGGTACTCAGGAGCTGGTCGAGCATCGGCCGCTGATAGGCGAGCGCCAACGCATTGGCTAGTTCCGCCGCGTCTCGGGGATGCCGAGGCTCTCGATCATGCTTTCCTCACCGGCGCGAAGCGCCCGGCTGAGCCAGAAGGGTTTTGATACGGCAGCAGGCGCCGCATCGCCCGGATGTCCGAGCCGCGGAGGTCGCGCGAGGCAGCGCCGCTGAAAGCCGTCAGGACGTCCTGGCCGGCGCCGAACGTTGGGCCCAGCAGCGAGCCCGCCACATTCTGCGAGGCAAAGCGGCTGATCGGCCGCTCGTTGCCGAACAGCAGGCGTGCCGCCGAGATATTGCCGCGAGAGGCCTTGTGCAGCGTCTGGTCGACGTCCGTCACCCAGCCGAGCACTCCACCGTTCGCGATACCGGCATAAAGCCAATCCCCCAGCGCCTTCGGGCCGTCCTTATCCTCCTTGCCGTGGATGATCATCTTGAGGCGCTCGGATAGGATGCCGAGGCCGATCATGCCGGCAAGCCCGACGACTACAGCCGCATTCACCTCCTGCATGGCAGGAATCAGCGTGCGCTGAACCGTGACGAGCTGGAAGGTACGGAACTGGGCAATCAGGCTGCCGTAAGTTCCGGAGGTCCAGAGCGGCCGCTCCTGCCCGGGTGTGACGATCGTCAGGTCCGCCTCGCGCCGCACCGCCGCCTTCAGTGCCCGCGCCACCCGCTGCGCCATGTCCGTCTTGTCCCAAGCCCCGGCATTGGCGAGCCATAGTCGGCCGTGCATGGTCCCGTGCTTGCGATATTGCGCAGCAATCTCCTCCGCGATCTCCGGGCTGATGCCGGACTTGGCAAGCCTGGCCAGCTGCGTCCCGCTGATTTTCCCGCCGGCAAGATAGGCACTCGCTCGCAGCACGCGGTTGGCCGTCATGGCGCCCGAGAGCTGCTTCAGCGTCGAGTTCCAAGGATCCATCAGCGTGATGCGGCCGAACTTCCGCGTCACGCCCTCCATGGCCCGGTCGAACTTCGAATGCCCCCCGAAGTCGTCCATGGCATCCCAGAGCTGGCCGGCGCGCGACATCACGAGCTCGAGACCAGCACTCATCTCCTTGGCCTCGGCCATGCCGAGCCTGGCGCCCTTGAAGTTCGTGACCAGCGTCGAGAACAGGTCCGCATTCTGGCGGAAGCCGTGCGTCACCAGCAGCTTCATCGGGTCCGAGATCGAGGCCGCGACCACCGAGCCCATGAGACGCAGGACATTCGCCTCCTTGAGGCGGCGTACGATCCACGGCCCCCAGTCCGCGGCATCCTCGCCCTCGTTGTACGTTCCGCGCAGGCGCCGCGCGATCGCCATCAGATCGCGCTCGGCGCGCTTCGCCTCCTGTTTGATGCGCTCGGCTTGGGGCCCATCGCCAGCCTCGGCCGCACGCCGGCTCGCATCCTCCTGAATCTGCTGGCGCGTCTCGACCATGTTGATGTCGCCGAACTCGCGCGTGAGCGCGATATCCGGCATCATCGAACGCACGTAGCCCGAGGCAATCCGCTCGATATCGTCGTCGAGAAAGTCCGCGAAGGCCTCGCCGCGCTCCGACACGTAGAGATCGGGGATCTTCAGCGTCCGCGCCTTGAGCGGGCCGGCCTTGCCCTCGAGGAAGGCGTTGTCGAAGGGGTTGACCATCCGACCGACCGGCATCCCGGTAATGATATCGATCGTCTCGTCGGCAATCGACTTCAACTCCTGCTCGTCGGCTTCGACGAAATGGCGGATCTCGTCGATCTGCTTGAGCAGACCCTCCGTGTCGTTGCCCGCGGTTTTGCCGGCCTTCTGTGCCGCCTTCTCCGCTTTGCCAAGGAAGGCCTCCAACAGCGCGATCTGGTCGTCGAAGGACTTGCTCCTGAGCCCCGGCGGCACCTCGACGCCGAGCACCTTGCCGATATCTCGCGCGAGGCGGCGGATCTCCGGCGCGACCTCCGGCCGCTCGATGCCGTCACCGGGGCGCGGCGGCTCGGCTTCGTCCCCAGCGCGCGTGGCAAGGAGCGGCTGCTCATCGCCAAACGTGCGCGCCTGCCATACATCCTGATCAATACCCGCCGGACCGCGCTCGTAAGCCCGCTCCGTCGCGAGCGACCACTCGGGCACGAGATGGCGCCACTCGCCAACCTCCGGCTCCCACGAGGCGAATTGATCGTCCTTCGTCACCACATAGAAGCTGTCGTAATCCGCCCGGATCAGCATCGCGTCGGGGCCGAACTTCTCCTTGAAGTGCGGCAGCAGGACAGGGAACGCACCCCGGATATCCCCCACCGTGAACTCGGGCCGCACCGCGTGCCAGAAGTCAAAATCGAAATCGCTGATGATCTCCGGGTGCGGCGCGATGTTGTAGCGGCGCCGCGTGTAGTCGAGCGCCGCCTCGGCCAGGCGCTTCTTCTCGGCGAGCGGCAGCGCAAACAGTGCGGTACCGTCATCATCCTCAAGGCTGATCCTGATCTCCGCCCCGCCGACCGTCGGGTACATCTTCACCTCGAAGGCAGCCTCGCCATTTTCGAGCACGAACTCCAGCTGGTCTTCGCTCGTGCGCGAGACCGTCAGGCCCTTCGTGACCTCGACCGGCTTTGCCCATTCCGCTTCCATGGCCGCAATCCGGGCCTCGCGTTCCGCGACAACATTCGCCGCCTCGGGAAATGTCATGAGCTTCGACGTATCGAACGCGCGCTGGCTTGGATCAAGGGGGAGGTTGGCGCGTCGCTCTTCGGCCGTCATTCGACGACGATCGGCCGTCATGTTCGCTTCGGCCTCACCCGCATCCTTCTTGTATGCGTCGCTGTCGATGTGCAGCGCCCCTCGCAGATCGTTGTTGTAGACACGATGAACGTCGTCGTTTTCCTCTTCGCGCATCCTCTTCACGATGCCCTCAGCTTCGCTTCTGGCCGAGAGCCTCTCTTTCCATCGCGCCGCGCGATACCGGGCGCCAGGACCATCTTCTCTGCGGACGGAAACGCCACCCTCTGTATTCGGGCTGTAGACGCGCGGCCGCGCGTCGCTGTTCGGATCAAGCTTCGGCAACGGCTTCGGTGCGCTGCCGGCAGGCCAGCCTTCCTTGATCTGGATATAGTGCTGCACTTCATGCAGCAGCGTACCCATGGCCTTGTCCATGTCATGGGCGATGACGCGGATGCCGGAGTAGATGATCTTGTTGCCCTCTCGACGGTAGGAGATCTGCCCGCCGATCTTGTCACTCGGGATCGACTTGCCGACGAGAATGTTGACCTTCATCCCCTCCCGCAGAAACGGATAGTGCCTGAACAGCTCCTCGTGCTGCATCAGATCGCCGAGAGAGACACTGCGCGCCACCTTCACATCCCGCGCCTTGGCCCAGGCCGGCGTCTTCTTCAGGAGATCGCCGATGTCCTCGCCGCCGACCGGCGCGGAGCGGCCCGTCAGCCACGCCCAGAAGCCGGCCTTGCCGCTCGCCGATCGCCGGCCTTCGCCCGCACCATTGAAGACCGCCTCGTTCAATTGCGCCTTGCTGTCGTCGATCTCAAAGCGCCAGAAGCCGTCATTGCCGCGGAACCAACCGGTCTGGCGGAAGATGTCCTTCATGGACTTACCGCGATCGGCCAGACGCTCCGCAACGGCGCGGGCGCCAAGATCGGCACCTTCGGCTCGGCGACCCGCGAGAGCAAAGAGCGGCTGACCTTCCTGCAGCACTTGCCGCTTCGCCGCGTCCGAGAGCGGAAAGAGCGTGAAACCCTGGCCGAGGCCCGTCTTGCCCGAGGGGCTGTCCAGCGTCCCGATGCGCTCAGGTGCGGGCACCTCCTTGTCGAGTTTCTGCAGGAGGTTGCGCAGGTTCTTCGGCACGATCTTGTCGTAGAACTCGCCCATGCCGTGGTCGTCGCCGGGATTGTACGAGAGCACGGTCTTGCCCGAGGGAATGGCGATGTACTCGGCATCGGCCTCCGCTGCCTGACGGATCGCTCGACGCAGCGTCGTATTCACCCACTGGTCTGTGGTGTTGACGAGAGGATGGTTGCTCTGCGTAGCCGTCCGAGCTGTCGTCAGCTCCGCCGCCAGCAGCTGCTCTTCCTGCACCAGTTTGCGGGCGTAGTCGGTCGGGTCCAGGAATCCGTAAGACTCCAGCGGATCGCCACCCTCACGCCCACGGATGATCGCGACGGCCCGCTCGGACGCGTCCGCCTTCAGCGGTCGGGCGAATGGATATGGCACCTGGGTGATCCGTCTGGCTTCCTGCAGGCGCTCCCGATCGTCCGTAAAATCAAAGGCGGCATTAACGGACGCTTCGCCAAAGCCTCTCCACTGGTCCCTCTTTGTGAAGAGCGGAAGGAGGGTGGCGTACACGTCAGACATACGAACATCGGTCGCCAGCCAGCGAAGACGCTTGAGCCGCAGGTTGCAGAAATCCTCACTCCCCTCCCAAGCGCTTTTAGCGCGCGACCAGAATTCGATCTTCTCGTCGATGTACTCCCTTATGGGCTGGGGGACCGAGGTCAAGTACTCCAACTTTTCACCAGCATCGACCGTCAGGCCGCGAGCGAGCTCGTTCACTATGCAGCCTCCTGGCCGGCCTTCGATTGCTCGGCATCCGTCTTCACGATTGCGATGATGTGTTTGCCCCACAGCTCTAGCGCTGCCCGCTTCTCGGCTTCGTAGAGGGCACGATTGTAAGTGCCGGCCACGCCTGCCTTGCTGCCGCTGATGTGATTGAGAACTGCCTCGACTATGTGTGGCATTACGCCAAGCTCTGCCATGCGCGTTGCGGCAGTTCTGCGAAGGTCGTGAAGGGTCCAGTGGCTCACTGTGCCATCCGCGCCGAGTTGATCTTTCTCGCGGCGCTTTCGCTCTTTCGCGACTTTCTGGATTCTCTCGTCCAGACGTGTCTTCGCGTGGCTGTAACCTGAAAACGATGAGCGGCCGGACAGGCCGAAGAGGTACTGCCCGCCTGAGAATTTCGGGAGCACCTCGAGGATCTCGACCGCCGACTCGGACAGCGGTACCCCATGCGGCCGGCTGTTCTTCGTGCGCGCGCCCGGGAGTGACCAGGTGAAGGTGACGAGGTCAATCTCCGGCCAGCTCGCGCCGGCCACCTCGTCACGACGCTGTGCTGTGAGCATGAGCAGGCGAACGAGATCGCCGAAAGGGTAACCCTCGATCTCGGCGGCTTTCCAGATCAGGGCGAGTTCGGTGTCCGAAAGCACACGCTCTCGTTTCACTTCGGGAGCGGGCTTCCGGATCCCATGTGCTGGAGAGGCCTCGATGACATCGCGCTCAACGCACCACGCAAAGAAACGACTGAGTGCAGCCAAGACACGATTCGCCGTCGTGCCGTTGCCTCGGGCCCGATGCTCGTCGAGCAGCATGATGACGTCTCGACGTTTAAGACCGCCGACGGGCCGCTCGGCCCAACGGGTGGCCAGACCGTCGGGCGTCGCCTGAACACCGGAGGTTCATTTGGTTTCGTCAAGCGTCGGTCGATGAGCAGCCCGAATGTTCCGGCAGTAGCTCGCCACCGTTTCGTGTTGGGAACGGCATGGTGGTGAATGAACTGCCGGATGAGCACACCGAAGCTGTCCTGGTCGGCGTCCGGCCGGTGTTGCAGCACCTTCGCGGCCTTCTTTTCGGCCGCGGGATCTTCGCCGCGCTCTATCGACTCAAGGGCCTCCCGGGCTCGCTGCCGCGCCTTGACGAGATCGATCAGAGGATAGCTGCCGAGCGTGAGCTTGCGGGGGCGCCCGGCGTACCGATATCGGACACACCACGACTTCGCGGCTGACGGCTTCGGCTGGATGACCAAGCGGAGGCCCGGCATTCCAGCATCAGCAATCTCGCGGCGTATCGTACTGCCTTCGATTTTCTCAATGGAGAGCTGAGTGAGTAGCTTGCGCATTAAGGGCCCCCACCAGTGATCAGGGTAACGGGCGGCCAAGGGTAACCAAGGGGTACCGAATCGGCCCGTTCTATCCTGTTACGACTGGTGCGATGCCGTTACCAAGTGCCCATGCTATATGCCTGTTAGCATTGGTGGATAACCTGATTGACGCTGCCCTCGCGATACATAGCGATACCTGCCGGCATTGTCCTTTTAATCAGATGGTCGTGGGTTCGATCCCCACCCCGCTCACCAGTAACATCAGAACGAAAGTCGATTGCTCGATTTGCACGCTTAAGTCGAGGTGCACCCGGCTCGCAGCCTGAGCGGACGAGTGGCCGCCTAGAACCAGATTGGATTTGACCACGCCTTGCGGCCCCGCTCGTCGATGACCACGATGCGGGCGAAACCGCCGGTCTTCAATCGATCGAGCGGCAGGGTCACACGTTTCAGATCGCGGCCGTGCGCAACGGCCGATGCCGACCCGGACCCGAGCGCGGTCACCGCGCGCGCCGGCGAGCATTCGATCTCCAGCGTGTCCGCAGCGGTCGTGATGCCGTAGAGCTCCGGACCTTGGCTGGAGTAGTAGTGCCCGGCCTTGAGCGCAGACACGAGAGCCTCGGGCTCGGCTGAGGTGGCCTTGACCATCACATAGCCGCCGAACCAGTCATTCATACGAAAGTGAGCGTCATCCGTTGCGCAGAGAGTAATGCGTCGCCCCTTCGAGAGCATCACGTCGATCATGGCGGAGCTGTCGCCGTTACTGAGCTTGACCTCGCTCGTGTGATTGTAGACCTCGACAGCGTGGGCGACAGCGATGCTGTCGGCGTCCTCTAGCGTGAGTGCATACCAGGAGGGATGTGGGATCGCCACGTAAGCGCCGGACGTCGCTGCACGCTCAGCAAGCTCGGGCCCGGTCTCGCTCGGCGGCGTTCTCGCGAAGTCGAGCGGCAGGCCGACGGCCAGGATGTGCCACATCTCGCCCACTGAAATCTGGGACGCGTGCAGCTCAGCGCCGATGATCGTCGTGAAACCCTTCGAGCGATAGGGACGGGTGTCGACGATCGGGAAGTCGAATTTATCGAGAAAGTGATCGGTAAGCGCCAGGAAGTCATAGCCTGCGTCGCGATAAGTGGCGCAGACGGCTTCCGGATCCCGCGCGCCGTCAGAGCGATTCGAATGCGTGTGCAGATTGCCCTTGTAGAACCGGCCTGCGGAGGCAAACGTCTCATCGACACCCATATGTGTAGTCTCCTCGCGGGACGGCGCCATCTCAGTCACATATTCGCGTGGCGTGGGCGAATTTCATCGACGGCTTCCATGGGCGTCAACCGCACAAAGATGTTGCTCCACGGCGATACGCGCTGAAAAGCGCTGGACGCGACAAGTTCGTCGCCCACGACCCGGCGATTGTTTATCCGCTCATTCACTTCGAGAAGCAGCATGTACGAGGTCGGCGCGTGTGCATCCAGCACGCGCCACGCTCATTGAGCAGCGGTCTCCGGTTTGCGCTCTTCCAAGGCATCGGCAACGTCCTCGGCCGACGCGGGCATGGCCAGGTAGAAGCCCAGCAGACCGCTCGCGATCTCCTGCTCGCCGAGGACGACCGCACTCGCGCCACAGTCCTCCAGATGAGCCTTCTCGGCCTCGGAATGCCCGCGCGCAAAGATGGCCAGCTCGGGATTGATCGCGCGCGCCTGCTGGACGACTTGGCCTGCTTCGAAGTTCTCTGGAATGGCAACGATCAGGCATCGCGCCTTCTCAAGATTTGCGGCCTGAATACTCCTGACGGCGTTGGTCGCCATGGCTTCCACGCCCTGCGCCTTGAGTCCGCTCACCACATCCTCGTTTTCATCCATCACGAGCAGCGGCGGCCCTGCGAGCAGCAAGGCACCCGCAATCCGGCGCCCGACGCGCCCGCAGCCGACCAGGACGACGTGGTCCTCGATCGTCGTTGGCTCGATCTCGGGAAGCTCGACGGCGCTCGGCGCCGCAACCTCGTGGCCCGTCTCGCCGTGTTCGAGCCACGGTCGCAGGCGGTCGACAAGCATGAAATAAGCCGGGTTTATGAGAATGGAGATGAGAGCGCCGGCCAGTATGAGGTCTCTGATCTCCGAACTGAGCACGCCGAGTGCGATCCCGAGGCCCGCGAGGATGAAGGAGAACTCGCCGATCTGCGCGATGCTGGCCGAAATCGTGAGCGCCGTGCCGACCGAGTAGCCGAAGAAGCGCACGATACCGAAGGCCACCAGGGGGCTGCAGATAAGGATCACCGTCAGCGTCGCCAGCAGAGACCACGTTTGCTGGACGACGATCGAGGGATCGAAGAGCATCCCGACCGACACGAAGAACAGGACGGCGAATGCATCTCTGAGTGGCAGCGTCTCTTCGGCGGCGCGCTGGCTCAATTGGGATTCGCTCAGGATCATGCCGGCGAAGAACGCGCCGAGAGCAAACGAGATTCCGAACAGCTTTGCGGCCCCGAATGCAAAGCCGAGCGCAATCGTCAGAACACCGAGGCGAAAGAGCTCGCGCGAGCCGGTGTGCGCAATGTAGTGCAGCGTCCACGGGATGAGCCGCCGCCCCAAGACCATCATCACGGCTACGAAGGCCACGACCTTAGCCATGGTCAGCGCAATCGTGCCGGCGATTTCCGAGGAACCGAAGCCGAACGCGGCATTCCTCTGCAGGCTGCCATCAAGCAGTGGCACGACGGCTGGAATTAGGACCAGCACGAAGACCATGGCGACGTCTTCGACAATCAGCCACCCGAGCGCAATGCGCCCGCGCTC
>CAUJKI010000370.1 GCA_963205015.1 Pseudomonadota bacterium | reverse complement strand
CGCGTGAGCTGCGACAGCACAATGATCGGAATGTCGAGGTCCTTTGCCAGGTCCTTCATGCCGGCCGAGATGACCGAGATCTCTTGGTTGCGATTCTCGTGCTTCTCGCCGTCGCGCATCAACTGCATGTAGTCGATGATCAACAGCCGCAGCCCGTGCCGGTGCGCGAGCTGGCGCGCCTTCGCTCGCATACCCGCCGGCGTCTGGCCGCCCGCGTCGTCAATCCAGAGGCGCCGCTCACCGATGCGGGTCATCGCCTCGGCGACAAGCCGCAGCTCGTACTCTGAGAGATCACCCGTCATCAACCGGAAGGCGTCGACGCGCGCCTCGAGCGCCAGGGCGCGGAAGCCGAGCATCTTGCGGCTCATTTCCAGGGAGATCACCCCGACGGGCACATGCTGTGAGGCGTGCAGCGCAATCTGCATCATCAGCGACGACTTGCCGGTCGAAGGGCGCGCCGCGATGAGCACGAGGTCGGACGGCTGGAAGCCGCGCAGCGTGAAGTCGAGACCGGACAGGCCCGACGGCACGCCGGTGATGCGTCGCTTCGTCTCGGCCGCCGTCGAGACGTAGCTATACATTTCGCGCATCCACTCCTCGGCGAGCAGGAAGTCGCCGCGCAGAGCCACCTGATTCTGGCCGACGGTCATCACGGTGTTTTCGGCGCGGTCGACGAGCCCGTCGATGTCGTCGACGCCGGCCTCGTGCGCGTCGTCGATGATCGTGGTCGCCGCCAGGATGAGCGCGCGCTTCGTCGACATCGCCTTCACGATCGCCGCGTAGTGTTCGACGTTCGTGCTCTTGGGAATGCCATCGATCAGCGAGGCAACGTAGGCCGGCCCGCCGACCTCCTCGAGGTCCGACGAGTCGCGCAACGCCTGCACGAGCGGCACGAGGTCGGGCGGCGTCTGGTGCTCGTGCAGCCGCACGATGGCGCTCCAGATCCGTTGATGCGCCTGTCGATAGAAGTCCGGTCGCTGGATGCGCGCCGCGACGACGTCGAAGACGGCGGGCTCGATGATGACCGCACCCAGGACCGCGCGTTCGGCCTCCAAGGAATGCGGCATCGTGCGCTCAAAGCTCACTTGGTTCCTCGCAACGCAGCCGCGCGGGCTGATTGGAAGATCTCGACCGCCGTCTTGCCGTCGGGTATGTCCTGGCGCGTCGGTCCTGGCTTCAGCTCGCGCAAGGGGGCCGACGGTGGCGCGCCCTTCGTCGGCACCTTCAGCCGGCCGACCTTCGTCAGATGGGCCTCGAACTGCTGCAGGACCCACAGATAGCCGCCGGCCGATTCATCCGGCCGAAGACTGGCATCGAGCTGCGCCAGGAACTCGTCGACGGCCCGGTCGCCCCCGTCGCCGTAGCTGCGGACCATCTCCGTGATGTGCTTCGCTTTGACGCAGAAGCGCGACCCGCAGAAGCCGTGGTCGATATGGTCGCGGGGCAGAGAGCCGGCCAGGGGGCCAGGAGCGTGGCGCGTGCGTCCTCCCTTCCCTTCCTGATCTGTTCCCTTCCCTTCCCTTCCTACGGGCAAGACTGGTGCTGGCACAGTGCGAGCACGGTGCCCGACCGGGCTTTCGCTATCTCCTGTCCGCTCAGTCGTTTGCGCGTCGACTGGTGCGAGCACTGGATTTTCCGGTGCTGGCACCGTGCGCGCCTGGTGCTCGCCTGGTGGCGGCAGGGTGCTTGCCCGCTCCTTGACGTGCGGCTGCTGATGTTTCTCCCAGGTCGGGATGCAGATCAGGCGCTGTCCGTCGACCTGATACCGCAGGATGAGCCCGTCGGCAGCGGCCAGGCGCGCCAGGCCCGCATCGACGTCGATCTCGTCATACGGAAAGAGCGCCGCCTTGATGCGCAGCGGCCGGTCCTCGAGCCGCCCTGCACGGTCGGCCAGGAGCCAGAGCCCGACGAACAACAGCCGATCGCCGAAGCCGAGCGTCGCCAGCTGCTCGTTCAGGAAGAACTCCGGCTTGATTGTGCGGATGCGTGCCATCTACGCCGCCGTCGTCACAGAAGGGGCCGCCAGCGCGCGCCGGGCCTGCAGGACGCGATTCGCGAGCCGGAGGGTATCTGTAGCCAGGTCGTGCGCCTCGACGTCGTGGAGCGCCCGCAGGGCCCCTGTGAGGGCCGCGCCGGCTTCTCTGAGTGCTTCGTCCTTCACGTCCTGCTGCATCGCTCGTCTCCCATGTCTTGCTGCCTCGCGGGGCGGTACACCCGCCCGCGCCGGTCTTCTGAGCGCAAGGCCCCGGCTCCGCGCGTCATCGCCATGAGCCTGGGCCGGGCCTCACTTCGATCCCGCGCCCCGTGAGGGCGCGAGGCAACATCTACGCCGACACTCAGTCAGCAAATAACGTCTCTTGACGTTTCAACTGCGACGCTGTTCGCAGATTGCGCGCGGCGACTCGGAAATAGGACGGCTTCAGTTCCATCCCGAGATAGCGCCGTCCAAGTCGCACCGCTTCATACCCCTCGGACCCGATGCCAGCGAACGGCGACAACACCAGCTCGCCTGGATTGCTCCACAGCCGCACGCATCGCTCAATGGTGCCCAGCTGCAACGGGCAGATGTGACGCTCGTCTTCTTCGTCTCGCGCTGGCGCCACTTGAAGCGTGTCACTTTCGCGGATGCCATACCAGATCGGCCGCGCCCACTGAATCCATTCCTCGTTCGTGATGTCGGGTTGAATCGGCACCACGTTCTCGCCAGGCTTGCGAAACACAAGGATGTAGTCGGCCAGCGCGGGACGCATCCACGAGGAATCCTTGCGGAGTTGCACGAATAGGAGCGACTTGCTTTTCGTGCGGATGGCTTGTGCTTGCGGGTCCTTGTCGATACAGACCTCACCGTGGTAGATCCATCCTTCAGCCTCGTAGGCTTCGATGGTCTTCCCGCGAAAATCCTTCATGCCGATGTATCCATCGCGGCCCAGCATCGCGGGCAC
>CAUJKI010000369.1 GCA_963205015.1 Pseudomonadota bacterium | reverse complement strand
ATGCGCGTCGCGCGCGCCTACAAGCGGCGCGACAAGATCCTCAAGTTCGAGGGCGGCTATCACGGCATGAGCGACTACGGCCTCATGAGCCTCGCCCCGAAGCGGCTGTCGAACTTCCCGGCACCAGTCCCGGATTCGGCCGGCATCCCGAAATCGCTGCGCGAGGAGGTGCTGGTCGCGCCGTTCAATGATCTCGCGGCCGTCGAAAGCCTCGTCTCCCAGCACGGCAAGGAGATCGCGGCGATTATCGTGGAGCCCTTCCAACGCCTGATCCCGCCGAAACCGGGCTTCCTCGAGGGCTTGAGGAAAATCACCGAGCAGAACGGCATCGTGCTGATCTTCGACGAGGTCGTGACGGGCTTCCGCTTCTCTTATGGCGGTGCGCAGGCCTACTACGGCGTGACGCCCGACCTCGCCACGTTCGGCAAAGTGATCGGTGGCGGCTTCCCGCTCGCGGCAATCGCCGGCAAGGCCGATATCATGCGCCACTTCGACAAGGCGGCCGTCGGCGAGGAGGATTTCACCGTGCAGATCGGTACGCTCTCGGGCAATCCGGTGGCGTCAGCAGCCGGCCTCGCGACGATGGAGGTGCTGAAGGAGCCAGGCGCCTACGAGAAGATCTTCGCCACCGGACGCGCGCTCATGAGCGGTATTTCCGAACGCATTCGCGCAGCAAAGCTCCCCGCGCAGGTCATCGGCGAGCCGCCGCTGTTCGATGTTATCTTCGCCGAGGGCGACATCCACGACTATCGTGGGACGCTGCGTGCCGACGCCAAGATGCAGGGCGCCGTAAATCGTTCGCTGCTCGCCTCCGGCATTCTCAAGGGCGAGAGCAAGTACTACCTCTCGCTCGCCCATACCGAGGCGGATGTGGCGAAAACGCTCGACGCCTGGGACGGTGCGATTCGCGCGCTGAAATCCGCCAAGGCGGCGTAGTTCCGAGGGAGGCGGCGCCACGTTGTAAAGGCGCCCCTCTCACTTATCCCGCGTTCTCCCCAGGACACACAGCAGCCTCGACCGCGCCTTGCTGCGGTCGCGCTGCCCCCCTACCGTTGCTCGAGGCGCACCTGAGTCGCTGCGAGGGCTCTGCAGCAGCGTGTATGTGCGCCATGACAAGAGTTGCGTGCGCGACACGCTCGTCCAATGGTGGGGTAAGGATATGACGTCGCTTCAAGCATCCGCGCAGGCGCAGTTGCGCCAGCTCATCGAGCAGCTCGAGCGCCTCGAGGAAGAGAAGAAGGCACTGGCCGGGGACATTCGCGACAAGTTCGCCGAAGCCAAGGCCATGGGTTTCGACCCGAAGATCATGAAGCAGATCCTGCGCCTCAGGAAGCAGCCGAAGGACGATCGCGACGAGGAAGAGGCACTGCTCGCGACCTACATGCACGCGCTTGGGATGCTCGACACGCTGCCCGCCGATCCGCCCATGATGGCGGCTGAATAACAGCCCTCACTGACCCACTGCGACACGGGCCCGGTTCTGCTGCAACCGGGCCATGAGCGGCGCCGATATGCGGCCCGTCGCCGCGAGCCGATGGGCCGTCTCGAAGGCGCGGATCGCGGCGATCGTCGGCGCATCGGGGACGCCGGTTGGCTGGCCCTTGAGGTAGCCGGTCGTGATCAAATGCTGCTGGACGTTTCTCATGAGGTTCGAAGCGGCCTCGGTGGGCTTCTGCCAGCGCGCGCCGCCTGCAACCGGCCGTCCCGCTGCGCGAAGTGCGGCGAGCAGCGCGTCACTGGCCTCCGCCGTGGCGGCAAGACCATAGTCATGCTCGAAAGCCAGGATCGCGGCGCGCGTGATCGGACCGGCGTCGCCGTCTGCCGCGCCGGGCTGATAACCGCGCTCGGCGAGCGCCGATTGCACATCGCGGACAAGTGTTGCGGGCGCGTTCGCGGAAAGCGGTGCGCCCTCGGTCTGCGGTTCGGCTCTCACGGGCCGGTCGAGTACTTGGGCGGTTTCGGATGGACCAGGGCGCGCGCCTGTGGAAGCGGTCGGTATTTCCTGGCCGCGGGCCTCACTCTGCTCGATCAGTGCGGCAAGCGACAGCGTAACCGGGCCATGCCGTGGCACGACGGGCTCGGTGCCGCGCAATGGGCGTTCCGTGCCCGGTAGCGGAACGTGCACGCCGACCGGAATGACCGCCCTGCGGCGTTCTCGCGGGGCTTCCTGAAAATACGCGACGTTCCACACTACGCCGCCAGCCAGCGACACGATCAGCGCGCCGGCAATCCGTGCATCACGAGGGCTGGTCATGCGACAGTACTCCTACTGAACTCTCCAAGGCTCATGCGACGAGGGCAACGGGCGCGGCGATTGCCGTTTCGGCAGGCGGCGCCGGATCCTGCTGTGACGCGGCCGCTTTGCCTGCCGGCTCGGTCCCGCGCCCTTCAGCATCCAGCGGCAGCACGAGGCTGAAGCAGGAGCCTTCGCCCGGCGTGCTCTCGATGACGAGGCGGCCACCGTGAAGACCGGCGAGACCGCGCACGATCGCAAGGCCGAGGCCGGCGCCTTCGAGCTGGCGCGCGTACGATGAATCCACCTGGTAGAAGGGTTCCCCCAGCCGAGCGACGTGATCGGGTGCAATGCCGATGCCGTCATCGCGCACGGACAGCAGAATATTCTCTCCCTGGATTGCCGCCGAGAGCTCGATGCGGCCCCCCTCCGGCGTAAACTTGCAGGCGTTCGACAGCAGGTTCATGAGCATCTGCTTGCACGCACGCTGGTCCGCAACCATCTCGCCGACATCTTCGGCAACGGAAACATCAAGCACGATGGCCTTCGCGGCGATGGCGGGCCGTAGCGTATCGACGCTGCTCGCGATCATGTCGGGCACGCGGAACGGCTCGGTGCAGATCGTGAGCCGGCCGGCCTCGATCTTGGACATGTCGAGCAGGTCCCTGACGAGGCTCATCAGATGCTCGCCACTCTCGTGGATGATGCGGCTGTAGTCCGCGTGACGGCTCGCACCGCTCTCTGCGTAAAGCTCGCGGTGGAGCATCTCCGAGAAGCCGATGATCGCGTTGAGCGGCGTCCTCAGCTCATGGCTGATTGTGGCGATGAAGGCGGATTTGGCGCGGCTCGCGCTCTCGGCCTCTTCGCGCGCCTGCCGCATGGCGACAGCGTGCCAGCGGCGCGCCGTGATGTCGCGCATAATGCCGACGGCGCTCTCGCCGTCCGGCAGCGGCTTGCAGCGGAACTCGACCCAGCGAGCAGCGGCGGCGCCGTCGATCTCGATCTCCACCGACATGGGCGTACCGAGCTCGATGCACTGTGCGATCGCGTCCCGGCAGCGCTCTGCATCGCCGGCAGTCATTGCGGCTGTCAAACCGTGGCGCATCAGACGCGAGGTCGAAACGCCGAGCAGCGTATCGGCCGCCGGTGAGGCGTAGCTGACCGCCCCGTGCCGATCGTGGCGTGTGACGAGGTCTGCCGTATTGTCGGCGACGAGCTTGTGGAGGGCGCGACATGCGTCGAGCTGCTCGAGCGTAGCGCGATGCGTCTTGAGGAGATCCACGGCCGCCATGGCGGCGGCGATGCCGGCCGCAAGCAGGGCCGCGGTCCAGAAATCACCCGTCAGGGCGTAGTGACTGGCGAAGATGAGGGCGATGAGCAGGCCGCAAGCGGCCGGCGAGATCGGCGATGCGGCATCCGGCCGAACCCCGGCCTCGCCATCGCGGGCCGGCGGATTTCCCCACGCGGCCATAAGTTTGCTGAAAGAACGACCCGACAACAGACGCCAATCGAAGCTCACGCTCTACACACCGCAAACGCAGCGCCCCCGTAACTCGACTGGGGGCACTGTGAATTATTAAGCTTAATGAACCCTCACCGGGCGCTTGCGGTTTGTATCTATCGAAGGCGGCGTGCGATGCGCACCGGTATCAGCGCTTGCCGGCCGCCTGCGCGCGCATCCGTGCCCAATCCTCGTCCGTCCAGTTCATGAGCTCGAGCGTGTGGCTGCCGGCGTCACTCAAAAACTGCTTGCCGCCGTCGATCACGATGCATTCGCCCGTGATGTAGCCGGCCATGTCCGAGAGAAGGAATGCAGCGAGGTTGGCAAGCTCGATGTGCTCGCCGTTCCGTTGCAAGGGAATCTCTCGATCGACGACGGAGTCGCCGCCGCCCGGCGTCAACCGCTGCGAGGCGCCGGCCGTCGGAAATGGCCCCGGCGCAATCGCCACCGTGCGAATGCCCTTCGGCCCCCATTCGACGGCCAGACTGCGTATCATCGCCAACACACCGGCCTTGGCCATGGCCGACGGCACGCGGAATGCAGAACCCTTCAGCGCCGACAGCGTGAGGATGGAGAGCACGCAGCAATTCCGCCGACCGGCCTCGATCCAGCGGCGGCCCGCCGCGACCGTGCAGTAGGCCGAGCCGTGCAGCACCGTATTCAAGATCGCGTCGATGGCACGCGGCGAGAGCTTGTGCGTCTCGGCAATGAAATTTCCGGCCGCATTGTTGACGAGGGCATCAAGGGGTCCCGTCTCCCAGATGCGGTCCATCATGGCTTCGACGGCGGCAGCATCACGCACATCGCACGGGACCGCCATTACCACGCCGCCGGTCTCGGTCTGAAAGCGGGCGGCCGTCTCTTCGAGAACCTCCGACCGCCTCCCGCAAATGACCAGTTCGGCGCCAAGCTCCAGAAAGCGCCGTCCCATGGCCGCACCGAGCCCGGTGCCGCCTCCTGTCACCAGGATGCGTTTACCCTTCAATAACCCATCCTGGAACACGCTTCCTCCGCCGTTGATGTTTCGATGCGTTGGCCATGAAGGTTCCGCAATCGCAGCAACTAATCAAGGGCGCCGGTGTTGAGCCGGTGACAGAGGATGAACGCGGCATGAATGCGGCCCGCAGCCTCCGTTCATGATGCCGTCGTCACCCTGCCACTCGGAGGGAGGCGTGAGCAGGCCGGGGATCGTGTGTGGCGCGAGCCGGCGGCCGGCAGAGACACCAGCAGCTCCAGGAGGTTCGAGGCCATGAGACTGATCGCTATGGCGACCGGCGCCATCGCCCTAATGACCCTGGCGGGGGGTACACCCGCGCGCGCCGCCGACTTGGGTTACGGAGAACCATCCGATCGCTACAGATCGGCCTATGAGGACGAACGCTATCGCGATCTCTACGGCCCGCCGCCGGGACGCGTCTCGCGACGCTATGTGGAGAAGGAAGAGATCGAGGAGCGCTACGCCGTCGAGGACGATGATTACGACGACAAGCGGCTCGCTCCGCCGGCACGCGCCTACGGTTACGCGGACCGCTACGCCTACGACTGCACGCCGCGCCATGTGATCCGGGATCGCCTGTTCCGGCAGGGCTGGCAGGACTTCCGCGAGATCGACGTGCGCCGCGAGGTGGCCGTTGTCGAGGCGCGGCGCCCGAACGGGCTGCCCTATCGCCTGAAGATCGACCGCTGCTCGGGTGATGTCGTCTCCGCTCATCCGCTGGCGCCGGCGCCGGGCGGCCCCTACGCTTACGGTCCGCGCCGCTATTATGGATATGGTCCCTATTTCCGCTGAGTATTTGGATATGCGCGAGCATTTCGACGGCAGAGGCACCAGCCTCTGCCGTTCGTCTTTTCAGCGCCGGAACACGAAAGCCTCTGCCGCGGTGCGCACGTCTTGCTAGACTGGCGGGCATCTGATTCGCAGTGCTCCACACAAATCGCCGGTGATGCATGCCCCTGGTCTCGCTCGCGAAGAACCCGGTCCCCAGCGGTGCGGTAAGCGGCGATTTCCCGGGCTATGACGGCGCGCCACTACGCTATGCGCACTGGAACGCGACGCGCGGTCCGGCCCGCGGCACATTCTGCGTATTCTCGGGCCGGGGCGAATGCATCGAGAAATATTTCGAGGTCATCGCCGACTTGAGGCGCCGCGGCTTTGCCGTCGCCATGCACGACTGGCGCGGACAAGGCGGCTCGACGCGGCTGCTGGCCGACCCGCGCAAAGGCCACATCAAAGACTTCAGCGAGTTCGATCGTGACCTTGCGGCCTTCATGCAGCAGGTCGTCCTGCCCGAGTGCCCGCCACCCTACTTCGCCCTTGCCCACTCCATGGGGGGCAACATCCTGGCGCGCCACTCGATCACGAGCGGTTCGTGGTTTGAGCGCATCGTGCTGTCGGCGCCCATGCTCGAGATCGCGGCCGACAAGATGCGCTATCCCGGCGGCTTGGTGCGGTTCTACGTCGAGGCGGCGTGCCTGCTCGGATTCTCCGCGCGCTATGTACCGACGGGCAGCGACCAGCCCGCCGAAGCCATGCCCTTCGAAGGCAATACCCTGACCTCGGACCGGGAACGCTTCTTTCGCAATCGCCAGATCATCGAGGCCGCACCCGAGCTCGCGCTCGGCTATCCGACGCTCGGCTGGACGCGGGCTGCCTATCGCTCGTGCGACATGGTCATGGACCCGATGTTCGCGCGGCGCGTCGAGGTGCCGCTCCTGCTGTTCAGCGCCGCCAATGACCGGATCGTGTCCTCACGCGCCATCGAGATCTTCGCGAGCCGTCTGAAGATCGGGGCACACGTCACCATCCCGCAGTCGGAGCACGAGATCCTGCAGGAAAGCGATACGGTCCGGCAGCATTTCTGGTCGGTCTTCGATGCCTATCTCGGCATTGATGCCGACGGGCCGTGACTACGCGCGCGGCGCCTTGCCATCATCCGAGGCCGCGGATTTTGAGACAGCGGCCTTCTCGCGGAGCTCGCGCAGGCGCGCCTGTGTCTCCGGATTGACCATGCCGGCCGAGATGACGATCTTCGCCGCGTCCTCGACGCTCATGCCGATGATCGTGACGCTGGCGCGCGGCACGAAGCAGACGAAGCCGGTAGGCGGCAGCATCCCCGTCGGCATGAAGACGCTGATCAGGTCGTCATTGGGGTTGAGCGCGGCGATCTGCTTGGCCGCTTCGCCGGTCACGAACACGATCGACCAGATGCCCTTGGAAGGGAACTCCATCAGACCGACCTTCTGGAATGGCTGCTCCGGTGTCGTTACGCTGACCACGCTCTCGAAGATCTGCTTCAGGGCGCGATAGAGATTGCGCACGATCGGCATCCGGTCGAGCATCATCTCGCCGGCGCTGATCAGCGAGCGGCCAAGCAGGTTGGCCGCCAGCGCCCCGATCATCGTCAGCATGAGGAACGCGAACACGAGCCCGATCCCCGGAACGGCAAAGGGCAAGTAGGTGTCCGGATTGTAGATATGGGGAATGTACGGCTTGACCCAGCGGTCGACGATATTGATGACGTACCAGGCGATGTAGATCGTGATGGTGACGGGGCCGACGACGACGAGGCCGGTCAGGAAGTAGTTCCGCAGGCGCGCGCCGACGCGCCAGCGATGGACCTCGACCGTTTCCGCGGTCGCAGGCCGTGCCGGAGACTCGCCGGGAGCACCCTCTTCGGGCGCTGGCCTCGACAGCTTGTCCTGCATTCCGTCCTTCCCGTGCGCCCGCCACGTCCCGCCGGGGACAGGTTCAACTCCCGCGCAAGGTATATCCGAGGCGGGCGGCCCGTACCACCCGAATGCGCCGCGACTTTCGTCGGCACCTGCCGCACAAATATCATGCAATCCAGGGGCCGTACGGTCGCCGGCCTTCCTGTCAAAGCAATTGACAGTAGGCGGCGTCCTTCTACAAGCTAGCTCCAATACCGAGGTCGGACTTAACCGAGCTAGCGCACTAAACGCACTAATGGGAGTGGAACGCGATGAGGTTTTGGAGATCTGCTGCGTACGCCGCAGCAGCAATAGGGATCGTATCGGGCATCAGTCTGCCCGCGGCCGCCCAGAAGGAAATCAAGCTCGGCGTCATCTACGACTACACCGGCCCCTTTGCTGGTGGCGGTTCTTTGCCCGCAGCCATCGCAACCAAAATCGCGATCGACATGATCAACGAGCGCGGCGGCGTCGAGGGTCACAAGATCGTCGCAACCTACGCCGATGCACAGTCGAAGACCGACGTCGCGATCAACGAAGCCGAGCGGCTGCTGAACGAGGTCAAAGTCGACGTTCTGATGGGCGTCTTCTCATCGGCCCACTGCGTCCCCATGGCCGCTAAGGTGGATGCCGCCAAGAAGTTCATGTGGGCCAACGTCTGCGTAGCCTCGGCGGTCTTCAAGGACAAGAACCTGAAGTACGTGTTCCGCGCTCAGGTCCATTCCGACCAGACAGGAGAGGCATCCTGCCAATTCCTCTCGGAGATCGCAAAGTCGAAACTCAAAAAAGAAGTCAAGGACATCAAGGTCGCCATCATACATGAGGACGGCCCGTATGGCGCAGGCGTTGCGGCGGGCAACGAAGCGAAGTGCAAAGAGCTGGGCATCGACATCGTCCACAAGGAAGGTTACGCAGCCACCTCGACCGACCTTTCGGCGCTCGTCACGAAGCTGCGCCGCGCCCGCCCGGACGTAATCCTACACACGGGATACAACCCCGACATTACGCTCTTTACGCGCCAAGCGAAGGAAGCCGGGCTGAAGTATATTGCCTTGATCGGGCATGGCGCAGGACACGCGCAGTTCGATAAACTCAAAGCTACGTTCGGCGATGACATCGAATATCTCTTCAATGTCGATCCTGTGGCCGCGCAGCTTCTCGATCCCAAGGCACTGCAGCCGGGCCTTGGCGACCTCATCAATGAGATGGTGAACCGCTACAAGGCCGAGACCAAGGCCACAGAGGTGCCGTCGCACGTCTCAATGGGCTTCAATCAGACCTGGATCTTCCTGACTGACGTGCTCCCGCGCGCCATCAAGAAACATGGTGGGTTCAATCCCGAGGCTCTGCAAAAGGCCGCCCTCGAAACCGATATTCCCGCCGGCGGCACGATACAGGGTTACGGCGTGAAATTCTTCCCACCGGGACACAAAATGTCCGGGCAAAACGAACGGTCAATTCCGGTCGTGATGCAGTTCGTCAAGGGCGAGACCAAGATCGCGTGGCCATCCAATTTGCGCACGATCGATCCCGTGATCCCGCTTCCCTCAGGCCACGCCTTCGCGCGCTGACCCAATGAGCCCTGCATCCCACCGCTGCCGCTCTCTCTCACGAAGAGCGGCAGCGGTGAGGTTGTCTTTTGTCCGCTCATTATCCGTTTCCCTGCGCGAGTGACCCAACGCATGGCGATGCTCAAAGTTGATGGACTGACCAAGCAGTTCGGCGGGTTCACGGCTGTGAGCAACGTCTCCTTCGAAGTGGCGGAAGGCGAGATCCTCGGCCTCATCGGCCCGAACGGCTCAGGCAAGAGCACGACATTCAACTGCATCGCGGGCATGTATGTGCCGACCGCCGGCAGCGTGATGTTCGAGGGCGGCGAGATCGGCGGGCTGGTGGCAAATCAGATCTGCCACAAGGGTATCGCCCGCACATTCCAGATCCCCCGGCCGTTTCGCAACCTGACGCTGCTCGAGAATGTCGCGCTCTCCGCGCACTTTGGCTCGAACGCGCATCTCTCGCGCGCTGCCTGCTGGGCGAAGGCCGAGGAGTCGCTCGCCATGGTCGGCTTGCCGACCGACGCGAAGACCACGACAGACGGCCTCGGCGCTGCTTCCCTGAAGAAGCTCGAGCTTGCCCGCGCGCTCGCGACAGGCCCGCGCCTTCTACTTGCCGACGAGAGCCTGAACGGCCTCGACCACGGCGAGATGGACCAGGCCGCCGACATGCTGGAGCGCATCCGCAAGGAGAAGGGCATCACCATCGTCTGGGTCGAGCACATCATGGGCGTGCTGATGCGCGTCGTCGACCGGGTGGTCGTGCTCGATCATGGCGAAAAGATCTTCGACGGCAAACCTGCCGAAGCACAGACGGACAAGCGTGTCGTCGAGGTCTACCTCGGCGAGACCGAGCACTGAGCGGGGCGGGCGGAGATGCTGGACCTCAAGGGAGTTGATGCGGGTTACGGGGCCTTCCAAGCCCTGTTCGGCATCTCGATGCGGGTCAACGCCGGCGAGGCGGTGGCCGTGATCGGTGCCAACGGCGCCGGCAAGACCACGCTCATGCGCGTCATCTCCGGAATGCTGCCGGCCTCCTCGGGCACGATGACGATGGAAGGCTCGGATCTGCGCACCACGCCGCCGCACAAGGTCGTCGAACTCGGCATTGCGCACGTTCCCGAGAGCCGACGCCTCTTCCCGCGCCTCTCCGTCGAGGACAACCTGCGCCTCGGCGCCTACATTCCCTCGGCGCGCGCGCATTTCGCGGAACGCCTCGACTACGTCTACGGGCTTTTTCCGCGCCTCAAGGAGCGCCGCGGCCAGTTCGCCGGCACCATGTCCGGCGGCGAGCAGCAGATGTGCGCGATCGCTCGCGCGCTCATGAGCAAGCCGAAGCTCGTGCTGCTCGACGAACCCTCGATGGGTCTCGCGCCGGTCATCGTCCAGCAGGTCTTCGACCTCGTCCGACGCATCCGCACCGAGGGCTACACGGTGCTGATCGTCGAGCAGAACGTCTCGCAAGTGCTCAAGGTGGCTGATCGCGCCTATCTGCTCGAGGTCGGCCGCATCGTGCAGTCGGGAAGCTCCGCCGAGCTCGCCGCGAGCGACGAGATTCGCAAGGCGTACATGGGGATCTGAGCGCGCGCCGCACCGGTTTCGACGGTTTGACGGCCGGGACTACGCCGGCTGCGAGGGGAGAGGTGGATGTTCGGGTTTTTCTCAAGTCTCGATTGCTCGCTCGACATCTTCTTTGTCGAAGCCCTGCTCAACGGCGTGTTGCTGGCCGGATTGCTTGCTCTCCTGGCGCTTGGCCTCAACCTCGTCTTCGGCGTCATCGACGTCGTATGGATCTGCTATGCCGAGCTCGTCATGATCGGCATGTATGCGATCTTCTTCTTCGTGCAGACGGTCGGCCTTCCTCTGCCCCTTGCCTTCCTGCTGGCGATCGGACTCGTCGCAATCGCGGGCCTGCTCCTGCACTATCTCGTCATACGGCCGGTGCTCGACCAGCCGCCGATCAACCAGCTCCTGGTTACGGGCGGCCTGCTGTTCCTGCTGCAGGCGGCCGCAACGATGGCGTTCGGCATCGAATTCCGCAATCTCGGCCTGCGGCTCGGTTCGATGAACATAGGCGACATGAGCTTTTCGTGGAGTCGCATCATTACCTTCGCCGTCGCGATCGCCGCGGTGGTTGCGCTCTGGCAGTTCCTCACCCGGACCTACATCGGCACGGCGATCCGTGCGATCTCCCAGGACCGCCAGATCATGCCGCTCATGGGCGTCGACCAGAAGAAGGTCTATCTTGCGACATCGGCAATCGGCGGCGGGCTTGCCGGCCTCGCAGCCTGTCTGATGGTTCTCCAGTACGACATCTATCCGCAGATCGGCCTTCAGTTCGGCCCCCTCACATTCATGATCTGCGTGCTCGGCGGCCTCGGCAACATGGTCGGCGGCTTCGTCGCGGCCTTCATCATCGCGCAGTTCATCACTATCGGCGGCTCGTGCGTCGCGACGGAGTGGGGCTACGCGGTCGCCTTCCTGTTCTTCATGCTCGTCATCTTCGTCCGGCCACAGGGCCTTTTCGGAGCCAAGTCATGATCACCCAAAAGCACATCGCCTGGGCGGTCGGGCTCACCGCATTGCTGCTGCTTCCACTCCTGATCCGGCTGATGTTCCCGGACACGGATCGTTACTACCTGCACCTCGTCATCCAGATTCTCATCTGGGCCTTCATCTACACGGGCTGGTCCATGATGGGCCGCTTCGGCCTCACATCCCTCGGGCACGGCGCCTTCACCGGCATCGGCGCCTACGTCACCGTGCTGCTGTGGAATTTTGCCGGCATCACGCCGTGGATCGGTATTCCGGTCGCCATGCTCGTGGCGACCCTCGCCGGCCTGCTTGTCGGCTATCCATGCTTTCGCATGCGTATCACCGGGCATTACTTCGCGCTGCTGACGCTCGCCTTCACCGAGTTCGTGCGCCTGTGCATCATCGGCCTGCGCGACTGGACGGGCGGCTCGCTCGGCACACAGCCGACGCGCTACGGCGACGGCCTTTCTTTCTACGCCGTCCAGTTCGAGCCGAACCGCGTGCTCGCGTACTACATCGTCCTCGCCGTCTGGCTGATCGGCCTCATGATCTGGGTGAAGGTCGACCGGAGCATGGACCGCTATGCCCTCGACGCCGCCTCTCAGGACGAGGACGCGGCAGCTTCCGTGGGCATCAACGTGACGCGCGAGAAGCTCAAGATCACGGCGGTGTCTTCCGCCATGTGCGCATTCGGCGGCGCTATCTATGGCCAGTACCAGATGTACATCGGGCCCGAAACGATCGCCGGCCTCGGCGTGTCGCTCAACATCGTATTCGCGGTCATTGCCGGCGGCATCTGGTCTCTCATGGGGCCGACCTTCGGCGCCGTCTTCACGCAGGTTCTCGCCGAAGGGCTGCGTGTCGGCCTGCGCGGCTCGGAGACGCTGAGCAAGCTGCTCGGCCAAAGCGCGCTGGCGCTCGATACCTTCATCTATGGCCTGCTGCTCGTGCTCTTCATCATCTACATGCCGAAAGGCGTCATCGGCACGCTTGCGGAGCGCTTCCGCCAGAAGTGAGCGTTCGGGACCGTCCCCTTGAGGTCGAAAGAAAAACGGCCGGGGAGAGCCCCGACCGTTTCACTATTCCCGATCCGGTACGGATGCTCAGAGCATCCCGCACACGGTTGCCGCGCTGGACTTGTCGACCGCCGCGCCTTCCTCGAGGTTCAGCGACTTCACGACGCCGTTCTCGACAACCATCGAGTAGCGCCGCGAGCGGACACCAAGGCCGCGGCCAGTCAGATCGAACTCGAGGCCGATCTTCTTCGCGAAGTCTGCCGAGCCGTCGGCGAGGAAGAGGATCTTGCCGTCGGCGCCCGTCTGCTTGGCCCAGGCGTTGAGGACAAAGACGTCGTTGACCGCGGTGCAAGCGATCGTATCGATGCCCTTGGACTTCATGTCGCCGGCCATCTCGAGGAAGCCCGGCAGATGCGTGTTGTGGCACGTCGGCGTGAACGCGCCCGGCACGGCGAAGAGGACGACCCTCTTGCCACCGAATACGTCCGCCGTCGTCATCGGCTTGGGGCCGTCGGGGCTCATGGTGTTGAACGTTGCGTCCGGCAGCTTGTCACCGACCTTGATGGTCATGATGCGTATCCTTCCCGGTTTGGCTTGAACGTGCTGGCGCTTGAGGCGCCGGGTGCGCGGGGCACACGCGGCGCCACCGTCACCACGACCTTAGCGGCTATCCGGGATGCGGCCAAGCGCCCGGCCGGCCGAAATGTCACCAATCGAGCGGCGCTCCGCGGCGCAGCACGGCTTCAATGGGGGGAACAAAGGCGTGTCCCTCACCATGCAGGACGAGACCAGGAAGCAGGCTCAGCGACGCGCGGCTGCCCTTGCGGCCCTGGATGATAACGCGGTGCGCGACCTCGCCCGCACGCGAATGCAGCGGCAGCACGCGGAGCGCCCCGAAGCGGCGGCTGAGGCCTGCGAGCAGCGCCCCCAGTGCCTCTGCGCGATGAATGACCGTCACCAGGCCGTCGCTTTCCGCCGCCGTCGCGAGAAACCGGCACCACTGATCGAGGGCGCCGTCTGCCATCTGGTGCGCTGCGGCCTTGAGCTGAGACGGCGGCCGCGTCCCGCGGCCCTCGGCGAAGTAGGGCGGATTGGCAATCACGTGCGAGTAGGCGCCAGCGACGACACCCGCTTGCGAACCCGCGACCTCGCCGCGACTGACGGCAGCGCCGCCGTCCTCGACATCCAGCTCGACGACCCGGACGCGCGCCGCGAGCTCATTGCGCAGCACATTCTCTCGCGCAATCGTCGCGAGTGCCGGCTCGCGCTCGACGAGCGTCACCTGCGCGTCGGCGACCCTGCGCGCGACACAGAGGCCCGCCACACCGACACCGGCACCGGCGTCGAGCACCCGCGCCGACTGCCCATCGGCCACACCGCACGCCGCCGCGAGAAGCACAGCATCGAGGCCGGCCCGATAGCCGTGCTCGGGCTGCAGAATGGCGAGCGCGCCGCCGAGAAAGGCATCATCCGTCAACGCGTCGGCGTTTGCCGCGTTCATGGGTTTTCATCTGAATGTGCCGGAGGCTTCTTGCTACCCTCGCGCACGATCCATTGGCCGAGATCGGCTTCCTCGAGGATCTGAGCCGCACGCTGCCAGTCTTCTTCGAGCACCAGCACGCGGCGCGGGAAAACGCCGATCCAGCCTTCGGTGATGCTCATATGGGTGTCCGCGATATGCGTGGCGATCCCGGCTTCGCGGAACAAGGCTTCGACAAAGCTGATGAGAACGGGATCGTTCGTCCGGACGATAACCTGCATCGGCACACCTGAAGCAAGCTGACGATTATCACCTGTCGCACGGGCGGACGGCGCGGTCACGCCCCTTGCGGTGCGCGGGCCTTCGATGCGCCTTCCTTCAAATCGTGCGCCTGCCCGATACGATTGATTAACCGACGACATACACGCATAGATTGATCATATGATATTTATGCAATCAATGGATGTGCACAGTGTGAGTGCCGCCCCCGCGCCGGATACGCGCCCCGCCACCGCACTCAGGGAAGCGAAGAGCCGACATGTCGACAATGGAACTGCCTGCCAGCATTGCCCTGATCCTCGTCATGGCCAATCTTGCGCTCTGCCTCAGCAGCGAGGACCGTCGGCTCCGCATCACGAGCCCGATCGCCAGTGCTACTACGGCGACGACGACCGGCACCGGGTGCCATACGGGGAAAGCGGCCTGCACGTCGCGCCCGCGCTGAAGCGTCGGATGTTGCTTTAGCCCTTGGCGAGCGCGCGATCGAGGAACTCGAGCCGGTCCTGGCCCCAGAAGAATTCGCCCGAAGGCAACACGTAACTTGGCGCACCGAAAACGCCGCGCTCCAAAGCCTCGGTCGTATTCTGGCTATGGATGCGATCGAGTTCCTCGTCCGAGGGACCCGCCTTGCGGATCTCAGCCGCATCGAGGCCCGCGCGCTTCGCTGCCGCCGCCACCACGGCCTCGTCGCCGAGATTGCCTTCGAGCTCCCAGAGTGAACGGCCAAGCTCCTGCGCCAGACGGCAGGCGTCCTTGCCCTGTAGCGCCGCCGCGATGACGAGGCGCGTTCCGATCGCTTCGTCGGATGGGAAGTGCTTCGGCTCCAGGGTGATCGGCACGCCGCGATAATCGCGCCAGCGCTTCAGCTCCATCATGCGGTAGGCACGCCGCTCGGGCGAGCGCTTCGGCAATGGCAAACCGCCCGTCTTCGGAAAGACCTCGCTGTACCGGGTCGGCTTGATGCGCACCGTCGCCTTGTGGCGCGCTGCGATCTCGGCGAACAGAGCGGACCCGAGATACGTCCACGGGCTGTTCAGCGTCATGTAGTAGTCGATCGTCGTCATCAATCACCCTCCCTGTCCGAGGCTTGTCGCGGCTATTTGCCGGCACCGCGGATCATTGTGTAGATGTGCGAGAAGTCGTTGCCGTCCTGACCGGC
This sequence comes from Pseudomonadota bacterium, assembly GCA_963205015.1. Classification (GTDB taxonomy): domain Bacteria; phylum Pseudomonadota; class Alphaproteobacteria; order Rhizobiales; family Hyphomicrobiaceae. Next base: position 1,890 of record CAUJKI010000369.1, on the reverse strand, counting down.
AAGCGCGTGTAGCGCATAAAGCTGCACGGCGAGAGCGCCCATCGGACTCGTCGCGCCAACTGACGCCGCGGCCGACTGCGCCAGTTTCAAATCCTTCAGCATGAGCGCAAGAGCGAAACCCGGCTTGTAGCCATTATTGGAAGCGGCACGCTCCGTAAGACCAGGAACCGGGCAGTACGACGTGGCTGCCGTCGACTGGCCCGAGGATGTCGAGACCACATCGTACAAAGACTGGGCCGATAGGCCGAGGCGCTCCGCGAGTGCAAATCCTTCCGACGCAGCCACCATGTTGATGCCGGCCATCATGTTGTTGCAGATCTTGGCGGCCTGTCCCAACCCGGCGCCGCCGCAATGCACGACCTTGCTGCCAACCTTCTCGAGGATCGGGCGGGCGCGGGAAACGGCCTGTTCCGTACCACCCACCATCAGCGTCAATGTTGCCGCCTTCGCTCCAACCGTACCGCCCGACACGGGCGCGTCCACGACATCGAGACCGCGCGCGGCTGCGACGGCATGAGCTTCCTTTGCGCTCGCAACGTCGATCGTCGAGCAGTCGATCATCAGCGCGCCGGCCGGCACGGCCTCGATGATCTCGCGCCACACGCTCAGCACATGCTGCCCTTGCGGCAACATGGTGATGACGACCTCGGCGCCCTTTACGGCGTCCTGCGCGGAGGATGCAATCTGCACGCCCTCCTTCTCAGCAGATGTGCGGAGATCAGCGACCAGATCGAAGCCACGCACTTTGTGCTGGGCCTTGACGAGGTTGCCTGCCATCGGGCCGCCCATGTTGCCGAGGCCGATGAATGCGATGTTCGCCATGGCTCAGACCTTTCCGCGGATCATGTTGATGATGCCGGAGAAGTCGTCTCCGCCGTGGCCTTGCGCAACGAACAGGTTGTAGAGCTGGCTCGCGGCCGCGCCCATGGGCGTCGAGGCGCCGGCACTGCGGGAAGCCTCTTGCGCGAGGCCCAGATCCTTCTGCATGAGCGCTGCGGCAAAGCCCGGCTTGTAGTGATTGTTGGCCGGCGACGTCGGTACGGGACCGGGCACGGGGCAATAGGTCGTCACAGCCCAGCTCTGTCCGGACGAGGTCGAGGCCACATCGAAGAGCGCTTCATGTGAGAGGCCGAGCTTCTCCGCAAGATTGAAGGCCTCGCACGTGCCGATCATCGTGATCGCGAGCATCATGTTGTTGCAGATCTTCGCCGACTGCCCGGCACCGGGATCACCGCAATGCACGACCTTCTTGCCGACCCCGGAGAGGATCGGCTGACCCTTGGCGAAGGCTTCCTTGGTGCCGCCGACCATCAGCGTCAGCGTCGCAGCTTCCGCGCCGCCAACGCCGCCGGACACGGGGGCATCCAGCGACAGCATTCCGGCCTTCGCCGCCATCTCGTGCGCCTTGCGTGCGGACGCGACGTCGATCGTCGAGCAATCTATGAAGATCGTGCCGGGCTTCGCCGCCGAGAGGAGGCCGCTGCCCCACACATCGAGCACGTGCTTGCCGGCCGGCAGCATGGTGATGACACAGTCGGCATTCCTGGCGACGTCGACGGCGCCATTCGCTTTCTCGACCTTGCGCGCCACCGCCTTCTCGACGTTGGAGGTGACGAGATCGAAACCCAGGACCTGATGGCCCGCCTTGACGAGATTTCCCGCCATGGGCAGCCCCATGTTACCGAGGCCGATGAAGCCTATGCGTGCCATGTCGTTTCCTCCGTTTCTTGAGTGCGTGATTGGTCCAGGTGCGCGCGTGGCTCAGTCGCGCAACACCTTGCCGGGGTTCATGATGTTCTTGGGATCGAGCGCCTTCTTCACGGCTGCCATCATGCCGATTTCGATCGGGCTCTTGTAGCGGTAGTTCTCCTCCATGCGCAGGCGGCCGAT
>CAUJKI010000368.1 GCA_963205015.1 Pseudomonadota bacterium | reverse complement strand
ACGGGTGATGCCGGCGCCGACGCAAGCCGCATCAGCGACGGTGAGATTGCGCAGCTTCTCGCCACCATGATCAAGCAGCGCCGCGAGAGCATCCGCATCTACGAGGAGGCCGGTCGCCTCGAGCTTGCGCAGAAGGAGGCGGACGAGATCGCGGTCATTTCCGAGTTCCTGCCGCGCCAGCTCGACGAGGACGAGACGAAGACGGCGATCAAGGATGTGATCGCCGAGACCGGCGCGACGAGCGTCAAGGATATGGGCCGTGTGATGGCGGTGCTTCGCGAGCGATATCGCGGGCAGATGGACTTCGCCAAGGCGAGCGCACTCGTCAAAGAGCTGCTTTGAGCGCTCCGATAATTATTTTTCAGTTGTACGCAATGTAACGGCCGAGGCCGACGACGCCGAGCCATGTCAGCATGGAAAGGGCACCGGCGAAGCGGGCGAAGCCCGGCATGGGGGCTTGCGGACCGAGTGCGTCGAGCGCCCTGACGGCGCGGTTGCCGACAAAGAGCGCGTGCACGATCCCGAATGCGATCAGCGCCATCTTCATCTGGAAGATTCCGTTGAGGGCGACGTGGCTCGCCTCGGCCGTGAAAAGCACGGCGCCCGTCAGAAGCACGCCGATGAGTGCGACGACGGCCATGGACCGCGCACTGCGCACCACGCGGGCCGGGTCGGAGCCGGCCATGCCTCCCATCATGCGCACGTCCATCACGGCGATGGCGCCGGCAAAGAGCACGATTGCGAGGACATGTGCGATATTGGCTGTTGGATAGATCCACGCGGACTGGCGGATGAGGGCGCCGATCTCCGAAGTCTCGAGGGCAATAAGGAAGCTCGGCGCGCCAGTGTTCATCAGCGCATCTCGATGGTCTTGCCGCCGGCGGTGATCCGCTCCGCGCGCATCTCGCCGGGATCGACCGTTGAGGGATAGCCATAAGCCGAGATCTCGGCGCCGATGGCGACGAGTTCGGGGAGCGCGCCGCGATTGCGCATGCGCGACGTTGGCGCAAGCGTCACCGTCCAGACCTTGTCGGCCCCCTGCACGGTGATCGTCGCGTGCGGGTTCTCGTAGACGGAAGTGAGGATCTTGCCGCTGACGGTGACCGGGTTCTTGGCATCGTAGCTGCCCCAGCCGTGATGGGCGAGGAGCAGCGCAGGCCATGCAGCCAGCAGACCTGTGGCGAGCGTCAGACGCTTGAGCATCGTGGATCTCCTTGAGCGAGCCACTCGTTATTCCACTCTACATGCTATCGGCAGATGCAGCGAGCGACCCCGGCCGTTCACGAGAGCGTGCGCGCAGCGCCCTTGTAGCCCATGCGCCGCTCCGGCGGCACGGGATGACGCCCGGCGACGCGCGCAAGGATCAACGCGACATCGTCGTTCGAGCCGGCTGCCACCGCGCAGTCGAGAAAGAGCTGCTCCAGCACGTCCTGCTGCGCGTGGCTGCCGCCAAGGCGGTACATGCCGCCGATCGCGGGCCGCATCACGCGGGCTGCGGCCGCGGGATCGCCCTTGGCTCTCAGGAGAAGCGCCTCGCTGATCGGGAGCGCATAGTCTCCGACGAGACGCGCGTTGAGCGTGCCGGCGCTCGCAGCATACGTGCGCATGGCGTCGAGCATTCGCTCGCCGGATTCGAGTCGGCGCGTGGCAGCCAGCGCCATCATCCAGTGGGGCAGGGTGAAAGGCGAGAGGCAGTCGCCGATGCGCGCCTCGGCCTTGTCCGCAATCTCGTTCCAGCGGCTGCCGACGTCGACGCCCTGCCGCGCGAGGCGGAAAAGCATCGAGGCTGCATTCTGGATATCGATATAGAGATCGGGCTGCGCCTCGGTGATCGGCGAAGCGAGGTTGCGGAAGTTGCGGTCGTAAAGGCCGAGCACGGTGTCGAACTCGCCGCGCTCGAAATGATAGAGCCCGCGATGCCACCACAGATGATGCTTCAGGTTGTTGGCGCCTTCCCAGTAAGGTTCGAGCGCACCGAGCCAGTCGATGCCTTCCGCGCAACGGCCCTGCATCTCGAGGATGTGGGCGACGGCATGGGCTGCCCAGAGATCGCCCTTGTCGACATCGATGGCGTCACGTCCGGCTGCCTCGGCGAGCGTGTAGTTGCCGAGTTCCTCATGCGCGAAGCAGCGACAGGCGAGCAGCGTTCCCCAGCCTGCGAGGTCCCGACTGTAGTACGGCAGAGCCTGCTCAACCTCGCGCGCCATGGCGGCGGGGCGGCCGAGCCAGAAGGCATTGAAATGGTGCAGGCGCAAGGCGAGGACGTCGCGAGGGTGCTCGTCGAGGATCTGCTCCCAGATGGCGAGCGTGCGATCGAGGTCACCACTGATCCAGGCGCGGAGCGCGGCGGCGTGCGCTTGTTCGCGCCCGCTGGCACGCCCGATGAGGTTGTCGGCTGCAGCAAGCCCCTCGACGGCGGCCGGGACATTCGCCTCCTTGAAGGAGAGCATCATCAGGTAGCCCTTCAGGATGTGGGCGAGGGCAAAGTCCGGATCGGCCGCAAGGGTCGCCTTGAGATTGGCGGAGATGTCCGCGCGGTAGCGGAGGTAGCTCAAGACCGTCGTGTTAAAGGCTTCAGCCGCCGCGGCGCTGGCGGTCGAGAGGGGTAGGCCGTGCAGATCAGTATGGGACATGGGGCCTCCTGGTGCAGTCGAGCGATCCTTTCCAGAAGGTAAAGCGGGCGGCCGGCGAGTCCAACTGTGACGGGGGCGGGGCTTCGGCCGTGCAAAGTGCCAGCGCGCTTCGAAGCTCACAGGATGAATTACCCGTTACGCAAAAGGCGCCAATTCGCAGGGTTCTTTAATAAAGTAATGTTCGTACTGCAGATAAACGGCGCGATAACTTAATGTATTAATACCCCGTCCACACCTCCTGCCTAGTGTCGCGGTAGACACGTTCAATTTGCCAGGAGACGCGTGTGTACAGGTTCAGGAAATTTCATATTGGCGCCTTTTGCAGCGGTCCCTCCGGATCGCTGCGGCGAATTTTATCGTCCGATACGTTCACCCGGCTGGCGCGCGATCGGCGCGGCTCGGTGGCGATCATGTTCGGCCTCGCCTCTCTGGTGGTCGTTTCCGTTGTCGGCAGCGCGGTGGACTATGGGCGGGCCCTCCTGGCTCGTGATCGGCTGCAGGCGACGCTCGACAGCACAGTGCTCGCTGCAGCGCGCGTCTGGCAGCTCGAGCAGGACATGACGCTTGCTCAGCAGAAGGCGATCGCGCACTTCGACGCCATGAAGCCGGAGGGCGTCGAGGCGAAGCTGACCAAGCTCGAACCGGATATGCAGAACAATACGCTGACCGTCGAGGCGACGGCCGCGGTCCAGGCACCATTCCTCAGTCTCGTGCTCGACGGCCAGCCGCTGCGCATCTCGACGCGCGCCCAGGCCAAGTTCTGCGTCGGTTGCCGCGGCGGCGGCGGTGGCGGCAACGACGGCTACGATATCGAAGTCGCCATGATGCTCGACGTTACGGGCTCGATGGCGGGCAGCAAGATCGCGGATCTGAAGGAGGCCGCAAAAGACCTCGTCAAAATCCTCGTGTGGGATGACCAGAGCGAGCACACTTCGCGCATTGCCGTCGTTCCCTTCTCGCACGCGGTGAACGCGGGCAAGCAGCTCGGCAAGGCCATCGCCTACAGCCCGGCGGACAAGGTGTCGTTCGCGTTCCGGGACGGCAAGAGCCGCGACTGGTACCGCCCCAAGAATACGAAGGACAAGGTAGACCCGTACGCCTATTGCGTTTCCGAGCGGCAGGGCAGCGCGGCCTACACGGATGCAACGCCCACAGGCAACGCGCGCCTCCCGGTCGTCTACTACTCGAGTGCCAGCGTGAGCAACTGCCAGCCGACGGCCGAGGTCATGCCTCTGACGAGCGACAAGCAGGCACTGACGTCGCTGATCGACAGCTTCAAGGCCGACGGTTTCACCGGTGGCAATCTCGGTACGGCGTGGGCCTGGTATATGCTCTCGCCGACGTGGTGGTCGGGCATAGCCGCGAACATACATGCCGATGGACGCCCGGCAGCGTATCCCTCGCTGCCCGAGAACTGCACGAGCTGGGAAAAGTGCCCGGCCTCTCAGCGGGCTCCCGGCACCGTCAAGAAGTTCGCGGTGCTGATGACGGACGGCGAATACAACATGCAGTTCTGCGATGGTGGCTCGAAGGTGACGGGCGCCTCCATCCCGGATCGCAACGCCGGCCCGGGGAACAGCGAGAAGGGTAACTGCACGTCGGCGCTGGCGACTTCGAGCGCGCAGGCGCAGTCGCTGTGCACGGCAATGAAGAAGGCCGGGATCATCGTCTACACGGTGGGCTTCGGTCTGGGTACGAGCGGCGCGCAGGTCGACCTTCTCAAGGCGTGCGCATCCGAGGACGGCCACTTCAGCAAGCCCAGCAAGCTCTTCTACAATACCCAGACCGGGACCGAGCTGCGGAGCGCCTTCCGGCACATCGCCACCTCGATCGCCTCGCTATACGTCTCGCAGTAGACGAGGGCGTACCGATACCAGCCAGAAGGGGCACCCGCCGGGTGCCTCTTTTTGCTGTCCGTCATTCGCACTTGAAAAGAATAGCGGAATTGGCAGGCTTACTCTTTGTTTACCCAATATACGCGCTTTGAATAAAAGAGAAAATTGCAGAGAATTGTCCGCGATCCACTTAAGACAAAATCAATGGCGCGGCTCTATTTGTCATCGTACGGGGCGGAACCTGTATGAGGTATGCGTCATGTTCGCGTTTGTGAATTGGCGGGCGGATTGGGTGCGGCGGGCATCAGCGCGGCTGCGTGGGCTTTCGAGGGACGACCGCGGTTCCGTGGTCATCATGTTCGGCCTGACGGTCTTCGTCGTCTTTACGGTCGTCGGCAGCGCCGTGGACTATGGGCGCGCAATGCTGGCGCGGGCGCGGCTGCAGTCGGCGGTCGACAGCTCCGTGCTCGCGGCGGCCCGCGTCTGGCAGCTCAGCAACGATATGCAGCTCGCCGAGCAGAAGGCGCTTGCTCACTTCGATTCCAACAAGCCTCATGATCCCTCGCGCGTGGTGTCGTTCACGCCGGACATGGTGGCTGCAACCTTCACCATGGTCGGCGAGACCGTGGTCAAGACGCCCTTCCTCAGCTTCGTCCAGCACCCCACGATCACCGTCTCGACGCGTGGCCAGGCCCTGATCGCGGGCGGCGGCAATGCCGGGACGAACCTCGAAGTCTCGCTGATGCTCGACGTCACGGGTTCGATGGGCGGCACCAAGATCGAGGATCTCAAGGCAGCGGCCAAGGATCTCATCGATATCGTCGTCTGGTCCGACCAGAGCGAGTACACCTCGCGCGTCGGTCTGGCGCCGTTCTCCTCCGCGGTCAATGTCGGCTCTCTCGGGTCGTCGGTGGCCTACAATCCTTCGAGCAGTCTGACGTTCCGCCTCAAGAACGGAAACAATTCGACGCGCTATCGCACGAATACCTACTGCGTGTCCGAGCGCACGGGGACGAACGCGTTCACCGACGCCGCTCCCACGGGCAGCAGCGCGATGCCGCGCGTCTACCAGACGAACAGCTCGACGGCTTGTGTTCCGGCGGCGCCGATCGTCCCGATGACGAGCAACAAGGATACGTTGAAGACCGTCATCAACAGTTTCGTGGCGAGCGGCAACACGGCCGGTCATCTCGGCACGGCCTGGGCCTGGTACCTGCTGTCGCCGAATTGGGCGAACGTGTTTCCCGCCGGCAGCAAGCCGCAGCCCTACTCCATGCTCGCCGAGGTTGGCGAGAAGGGGCAGCCGCTGCTCAAGAAAGTCGCGGTGCTGATGACGGACGGTGAATACAACTACCAGTACTGCAACAGCACCACCCCCAACACGGCCGGCGCGACCATTCCGGACAGCGACACGGGCAACAGCGGCGCCAACTGCAAGTCGCCGCACGGTAACTCGACCAATCAGGCCCGCTCGCTGTGCACGGCCATGAAGGCCGCCGGCATCACAGTCTACACGGTCGGCTTCGGTCTCGGCAGTGCGGGTTCGGCCGTGGATACGCTACGTGGCTGCGCCAGCGAGCCGCACATGTTCTACAACACGACCACCGGCGACGAGCTGCGCAACGCCTTCCGGCATATTGCGACCTCGATCGCGGCGCCGATCCTCTCGCGCTGATCGCGAAAGGCGAGCGTCCCGAAACAAGACACAGGGCACCCTTCGGGGTGCCCTTTCCGTTTTGGAACGGGATTTCTAGGGACTGTCACCGAGCAGGACCCTCACTACCCGCATGAAGGTTTCGGGGCCGGTATAGCCGACGAGGCGATCGATCTCGGCGCCATCGCGCATCACGATCACTGTCGGGATGATCTCGACCGGTGCGGCGAGATGCAGGGTGTCGATGTCCGTATGAGCGACGTCGATGAAGCGCAGCGGCGCCTGGCGCGCTCGGGCGGTCGCGCGGTAGAGCGGGGCGATCTCGTCACGAAAGAGCTGGCACATGGGGCAGCCGCGCGCCTCGATCACGAGCAGCTCGACGGCCGGCGCCGGTTCGGGCGAGAACTCGGTGGCAGCATCCGCAGGGCGCGGCGCGCCGGCCGGAGCCAGAAGGGCGGCAGTCAGCAGCAGGCAGGTGAGCAGGCGGATCACGGCCGTGGTTCCGGAATGGTCTACGAGGTTAGCGAAGTGTGAAGTGCAGGAACGGGGCCAGCCGCGACCCCGGCTGCCGGTGGCACCATCGAGGCGCGTTAATTATGTCTTGGAGGGTGGCCCCCAGCGTCGTACTGAGAAGCCCGAAGAACTCGCAGGAACGACGATGAGCCTGACGCTGGGGCTGGCGGTTTATTTCATCATCTGGTGGACAGTGCTGTTCGCCGTACTGCCCTTTGGTGTGCGCACCCAGGGCGAGGCGGGCAAGATCGTCCCTGGCACCCCTGAGAGCGCGCCAGTCGCGCCGCATCTGCTGCGCACCTTCGCCATTACATCAGTGGTCGCGGGGGCCGTATTCGGTCTGGTCTATGCGGTTCTGGCCGGCGGTCTTATCGACATCGGCGCCTACTTCCCAGATCCGATGGCGCCGCCCGGCATGCGCTGAAGTCGGGATTTCGGACACAAAAAAAGCAAGGCGGGAGGCCCTGCTTTCCTAAAGTCCGAGTACCAAGCGGATTGACGAACCGCTCTATTGCTAGCCATTCCCACTCGCGGTCGCTGGGACCGCACACTCAGCGTCCTTGATCCTCTCGTCCGGGATCGTGGGTCCGCCGCCTGCTCCCTAGACTTGGGCATTACGAAGACCCCAGACGTGGTCTTACGGCCCTTTTTCGTACGCGGGTGTGACCCTAGCTTATCTGCGACGTCTTGTCAGCCCTTGATTGCATTTGCCGTCAACATGTCCAGACGGCGGATTCTGTTCGCCTTTTGCGCCGCAGCATCCGTTCGTGCCATAGGTAGGACGCGGGCCCGCGGGGACCATGGGACATGCCCCGGGGTGGGACCTTAGTCCGCGCCCAGCCGCGAGAGGAGCCGATGCCGACAATCAGCCCTTCCGAGCGCAAGACACTGATCCTGACTGGGGCCTCGCGCGGCATCGGCCACGCGACGGTGAAGCGGTTCGCGTCGGCCGGCTGGCGCGTCATCACCTGCTCACGTCATCCCTTCCCGGAGAACTGCCCGTGGGAGATGGGGCCCGAGGATCATATTCAGGTCGATCTTGCCGATGCCGCCGACACCGCACGCGCGATCGTTGAGATGCGCCGACGCCTTGCCGATCAGCGCAGCTATCTCAATGCGCTCGTCAATAATGCCGGCATCAGTCCGAAAGGCGAGGGCGGCGCGCGTCTCGGCACGCTCGAGACTCCGCTCGACGATTGGCAGCGTGTCTTTCAGGTGAACTTCTTTGCGCCTGTGCTGCTCGCGCGCGGGTTGCTCGCCGAGCTCGAGCGAGCGAAGGGCGCGGTCGTCAACGTGACATCCATTGCGGGGAGCCGCGTGCATCCATTTGCCGGCGCCGCTTATGCGACGTCGAAGTCGGCGCTTGCGGGCCTCACGCGCGAGATGGCGGCGGACTTTGGCCGGCGCGGTGTGCGCGTGAATGCGATCTCGCCGGGAGAGATCGACACGTCGATCCTGTCGCCGGGCACCGAGCGCATCGTCAACGAGCAGATCCCGATGCGCCGTCTTGGCGAGCCGGAGGAAGTTGCAAAGGCGATCTACTTCCTCTGCACGGATCAGTCGAGCTACGTGAACGGCGCCGAGATTCACATCAACGGCGGGCAGCACGTTTGATGCCAGCGCCTCTTCCCCTTCTCCCCGTGCTTACGGGGAGAAGGTCGGGATGAGGGGCG
>CAUJKI010000367.1 GCA_963205015.1 Pseudomonadota bacterium | reverse complement strand
CGCGCGGCGGCGCCGTCGACAGGAATGCCGCCATCGAGCAATCCTCCGCGCGCATCATGATCGTCCACCGCAACCTGATCGAGCGGTTGCGCGACGTTCTCGTCGGCGGGATCGAGACGCTGATCGTGGTCGGCGGCCCCGCCGGCGACGTGCAGTGGCCGGGAAGAATGTTCGGCGCGGACATTCTCGATACGGCGGACGACGGCGTGCCGGACGCGCCCGCCGAACCTTGGGATCCCGAGATCGTCATCTTCACGTCGGGCACGACCGGTCCCTCCAAGGGCGTGCTGTGCTCATACCTGCAGATGTACTGCACCGGCGGCGTGCAGTACGGCTACATGACGCCTGACGATCGCATGATCATCGACCTGCCGATGTTCCACGTCGGCGGTGTCAGCGCGATCACGGGCGGGCTCATCACGGGTGCGACGCTCGCACTCCATGAGAGCTTCAGCACCGAGAGGTTCTGGGAGCGCGTACGCGGCTTCGGCGCCACGACGACCAGCGGGCTCATCGGCTCGATGGCGGCATTCCTGTCGACGGCGCCGCCGCGCGACGACGATGCCGACAATCCCCTCAGGATGATCGTCGGCGCGCTGACGCCGCTCACCATATCGATCGCACGGCGCTACGGCTTCCACTACTGCTCCGGATTCAACATGACCGAGCTGTCGGCACCGCTGTTCACCGTGGTCGATGCGCCGCAGCCCGGCAGTTGCGGCAGGCCGCGGACGGGCTGCGAATGCCGCATCGTCGACGAGCACGACATCGAGTGCCCGCCCGGCGTGGCGGGCGAGCTGATCGTGCGCTACGACCTGCCCTGGATGACGATGCTCGGCTATCTCAACCAGCCGGAGGCGACGGCGCGCGCCTGGCGCAACGGCTGGTTCCACACCGGCGACCTGCTGTATCGCGACGAAAACGGGGATTTCCATTTCGTCGATCGGCTGAAGGACGCAATCAGGCGCCGCGGCGAGAACATCTCGTCGATCGAGGTCGAGACCGAGCTTTACGCATTCCCTGGCGTCGCCGAGGCCGCGGCCGTGGGCGTGCCGAGCGAGCACGGCGAGGAAGAGGTGCTGGTGGCCGTCGTCGCACGTGCGGACGCGCCGGCCATGGATCCCGGGCAACTCGTGCGTTTTCTGATTCCGCGCATGCCGCACTACATGGTGCCGCGTTACGTGCGGGTGCTGGACGCGCTGCCCAAGACGCCGACCAACAAGATCCAGAAGGTCGAGCTGAGGCGTCAGGGAGTGACGGCCGACACCTGGGACCGCGTGGCGCACGGTATCGAGGTCAAGCGGGAGCGCTTCGTCCCGTAGTTCCGGCGTCTCAGCGTCAGAACCCGAGCTGCCGGCCCGTGAGATCCGCGAGGAACTCTTCCGTACCGCCGCCGATGGCGACTATGCGCGCCTCGCGATAGATGCGCTCGATGCGGCTCGCACCGGTGTAGGCATGCCCGGCGAGCAGGTGCATGGCATCGCGTGCGCACCGCTCCAGCGTGCGGGTCGCCGTGATCTTGAGCATGGCGATGTCTGCGGCCGCAGCGTCGCCGCCCTGGATGCGCCAGACGCACTGGTCGAGATAGGCGTAGGCGGAGCGCACGCGCCGCACGAGATCGACCAGCTTGTGCCGCACGGCCTGGTGATCGATCAAGCGTTTGCCGAAGGTCTGGCGCTCGCGCGCCCAGGCGATCGCTTCCGCCACCGCCAGCCGCGACATCGCCAAGGTCGCGGCGATGCCGCTCAGCCGCTCGATGTTGAACTGGCGTGCGAGCCCGGCGAAGCCCTTGTTTTCGAGGCCTATGAGCCGGTCGAGGGGCACCCTGACGTCGCGGAACTCGATCGAGCCCATGCTCGCGTTGTACCAGGCGAGGCCCGGCACCATGGCGCGCGAGACGCCGGGGCTGTCGGCGTCGATGAGCAGCAGAGAGATGCCACCGGCGCCGGGTCCGCCCGTCCGGACGGCCGTGAGCAGGAAATCCGCGCGCAGGGCGCCGGAGATCAGCGTCTTCGAGCCGTTGACCAGCCAATGATCGGCCCGGCGCTCGGCACGCGTCTGCAGTGCACCCGCATCGGAACCACCCGAAGGTTCGGTGACGGCGAAACCGATCTTGCGCCGGCCTGCGAGCACGGGTCGTGCGACCGCGTCCAGCAATTCGACGGAGCCCATCTGCACGACCGGCGGCAGGCCGATCCAGTGCGTGGCGAGATCGGCGAACACGACGCCGGAGCCGGCGCGATGGAATTCCTCGGAGAAGATGATCCGGTAGTATGGGTCGGCATTCTCGTTGGATCCGCCGATCGATTCGGCGAAGCCCATGCCGAGCAGACCCGTGCGAGCCGCGGATTCGAACAGCGAATCCGGAAACGTGCCGGTTGCTTCCCAGGCCACGAGGTTCGGCACGATCTCGCGGTCGACGAACGTCCTGACCTGCCGGCGCCAGCGCGCATGATCGTCCGTCATGAACGGCGAGGGCGGCCGCAGGCCGTCGAAGTCCAGCTCCGGAAGCTTCTCCGCGGAGTTCTTCATCGTGCTCGCCCTCTTTTCGAAAGCCGGCCCCTCGGCCCGGCCGAAGGTCCGGCGAGTTCCCGGTCGCGGGACCGTCGATTGACGCCACGCAAACCCGCAAGCTAGAGTCAGTCCAGTTTAGCAAGTCACAGGAAGGGTGGCCAGCCAGTGAGCGATCGATCGGCGAACGTGGCGGGAGATGAGCGAGCGGCTGCGCTTGCGGTGATTGCCGCGTTGCGGGTGCCGGTCGTCGCGGCTCCCATGTT